>JBPCMH010000315.1:0-3976 GCA_051002495.1 Acidimicrobiales bacterium | reverse complement strand
CGGCCCTGGCTGATCTCGGGCTGATACGGGGTATACGCGGTGTACCAGGCGGGATTCTCCAACACGTTGCGCCGGATGACACGTGGCGTGTGGGCGGGGGAGTAGCCCATGCCGATGAGACTGGTTCGGGGCCGGTTCTGGGCTGCCAGCTCTCGGAGTCGGGCCAGGACCTCGGGTTCGGTTCGGGCGGCCGGGAGCCGTGATCTCTCGTGCTCACGGATCGTCGCCGGAAGGGTCTGCTCGACGAGCTCGTCAAGCGATCCGACGCCCAGCACCTCGAGCATGGCTGCGACGTCAGCGGGGGAGGGGCCGATGTGTCGGCGGGCGAAACCATCGTCGGGGCGGGGGCTCATGGGCATCTCCGATGCGCGTGTGGTGAGTGCCCCCGCTGTCATCGGCACCTGAGAGCTTCATCCGGCCTGCACCGGCTTTCCCCTTCGGCGAGCCCGACGCGACACGTGAGTACCGCCCCGTACTGCTTTCCAGCGTTGCCTCGGCCACCCGGTCCCGTTGCCTGAGAGTTTCCGGGGTGGTTGCTCCTTCGGCGCTGACCGTGGCCAGCTCTCCCGAGCGGCATCGTCGGCATCGATCACCCTAGCCGTCCGACGGGCCGGCGCGGCGCTCAGCAGGCGCCGGAGGCCTTGACGATCGGGTACGGATTGACGGCGGACCCACCACCGGGGTGCACCTCGAAGTGGAGGTGAGCAATAGCGGAGTTTCCCGTACTGCCGACGTACCCGATGACCTGGCCCGCCGTGACGCGGGTGCCGACGGCCATGCCGGGGGCGAATCCGGCCATGTGGGCGTAGAAGAAGTACGTCCCGTCGGCTCGGGTGATCTTCAACGCATTGCCCGACAGCGAACCGGGCCGGTCGGCGTACATGTAGGTGATCGTGCCCGTGGCCACAGCCTGCAGGGGGGTGCCCTCGCGAGCGCCGATGTCGACGCCGAGGTGGACCCGTCCGCTGCCTCGAGCGGCTTGCCAGGTATTGCCGTACCAGCACGGTCCGCCGACGGGCCGGGCGTCGAGGGTCACCGTCACCGCCGGTGCGGGGGTCGGGGCACTGCCGGCGGTGAGCCCGAGGGCCGCGGCCGTGGTGTTGTCGACGCGTCCAGTGACGGCCAGACCCTTGGCCCGCTGGAACTTCATGACGGCTCCGGCTGTCCCTGATCCGAACACGCCGTCGGCTCCGCCCGGCACGGTGATGCCCGCCCTCATGAGTGCGGTCTGGAGGGCGACGACGCGGGGCCCGCGCTCGTCATACGCAGCGAAGCCAGAAGAGGCGCTCGTGCTCGGTGCGGCCACCCCCGCGCCGAAGGTGGCGGCTCGTGTCCCCAGGCCGAGAATGCGGGCGCTGGTGGCGTCGACCGTTCCGGTCTGGGCCAGACCGTTGACCCGCTGGAACACGACGAGAGAGCTGCGAGTGTTGGGTCCGAAGATGCCGTCGGCGCCACCTCGGACGACGAGTCCCGTGGCCTGCAGGGCCTTCTGGAGCTCGGTCACCCGGGGTCCGCGAGAGCCCACGGCCAGGCCGACGTAGCCGGTGGTCGCAGGAGCGGCCGGCGCAGACGAGGCGCCTCGGCCGGCGAGCGCAGCTTGAGTGGCGGCGTCCGCAGTGCCCGTGGCGGACAGACCCTTGGCCTGCTGATACCGACGGACGGCGTCCTGGGTCTGCACGCCGTAGATGCCGTCGGCGCCACCCCTCACGGTGATGCCGGCGGCCATCAGCTGCTGCTGCAACTTCTGGACCGCCGAACCGCGCGAGCCGTACGAGAGTGATCCGGTGGACGGGGTCGATGCCGGAGCCGCGGTCGACGGGGAGCTGCCGGATAGGCCGAGAGCTCCCAGGACGTTGGCATCGGCGATGCCCGTTTCGGTCCACCCGTTGACTCGCTGGACGAGCGTGACGGCCCGCTGGGTCGCGGGTCCGAAGACACCGTCAGCGCCGCCTTGGAGCGTGAGCCCCTGGGCCATGAGCGCAGTCTGCAGCCTACGTACAGATTCACCGGTGTTGCCCCGGCGCAATGTGGATCCGCTGGACGCGATGGATGCCGCCGGTGTAGCCGATGCAGACGTCGAGGCGGGGCTGGCGGCCGCGGCGACGGCACTGTCCGTCAGTCCGAGATACCGAGCCGTGTTCTCGGTGATCACACCGGTGGGGTTCAGCCCGTTCTGCTGCTGGAACACGCGAACGACCTTCTCGGTGCTGGCGCCGAACACGCCGTTGGCCCCGCCGCTGATGACGTAGCCGAAGCTGAGGAGCCGCTCTTGGACCGCGACCACGCCCGGGCCCTCACTGCCCGTGCGCAATCCGATGATGCTCGAAGCGGTGCCGGGGGCATGCACGCCAGCTGCGGTCGCACCGAGCGGAGTCGAACTGGCAACGACCATGCCGGACAGGGTCACGGCGACGATGGTGCGTCGGACGACTGCGACCCGGCGAGTACGGGGGCGGCGCGTGGGGGTGGTCAGAAAACGAAGGATCATGTCGGATGTGCCTCTCAAACGAACGGACACGTACCTGTCGGCCGGATCGCCATGACTCCGCAACGCGACGGCAACACGCCGGGTTCCGCCAACGACGATGTCCGACGCTCTGACCTGGGGTGATGGCGCGGCGGCGAGGAGGCTGCGGGAGTTGCCCCAGAGCTCACGAATTCGACATAACGTTGATTATGGGCGGCCGCACCCACTCGGCGGCTCCGCCGCCCTCTGGGTCCGCCGCCCATAATCTGCTTCTCAGACCTCCTCGTGCACTGTTGGCCCACGGGACGGCTCACAAACTGGCGGGCTGTATCTCGCGATCCCTTAACGGAGCGGCGGCCTCGAGGAGCCAGGTGAGGATGCGGAGGAGCTCGGTTGCGTCGGCGCGGTCGCCCAGGGTGTCGAGGTCGGCGCGGGTGTCGTCGACGGCGCACGCCAGGATGTAGAGGTCGTCGTGAAGCTGGTCCAGCGACTCGCGCGCCACCACCAGTTCACTGTCGCTCAGGGCCAGTTCGTGGGACCGCTGGCGGGCCACCCAGTCCCATTGGCGGCATCGTTGGGAACAGAACTCGCGGGGGCGCCCGGGACCCGTCCGTTCGGGCAGCACTCTCCGGCACCAGCGGCACTTGCGCAATTCCGTCATGACGAAATACTACGTCGGTGGGGCCCCGGTGCTGATGAGCCGACGGCTGTCAAATCAGTGGGTTGCGCTGCGGTTGGGCTGCACTTCGATGCGGGCGTGCTCGGCGAGGAGGCCGACCAGGGCGACCAGATCGACGAAATACGACCACCAGAGTCCGCCGGCGAACACCCCGGTGCTGGCCAAGGCGATGATCGAGGTGGTCTCGAACCCTCCCCCCGTCGGCGCGATCGACCACGGCCTTGCCCAGGGCCACGATGACTTCGCCGAGGGCGACGATGATGATCAGGCCATGCCGCTCGGCGAAGTGACCGGGTCGAAGGACCCAGTCACCATCGCCAGCCCGGATCGTCGACCACACCACGATGGCCAACGACACGATCCACGCGGTGACCCGGGCGCCCTCGTCGAGGAATCCCCCCAGCACGAGCACGGCCATGGCCACGAAGTTTGGCCACGCATACCGAACGGCGGACCGATAGTCGGAGCTACCGTATCGGTGGGCGCTGACCAACACCGCCAGTGCCATC
The DNA here is from genome assembly GCA_051002495.1 of Acidimicrobiales bacterium. Lineage (GTDB taxonomy): Bacteria > Actinomycetota > Acidimicrobiia > Acidimicrobiales > CADCTF01 > JBPCMH01. Next base: position 321 of record JBPCMH010000315.1, on the reverse strand, counting down.
AGATGGATGACCGCGAGGGGAATCGCGAACAGGGCACCGCTGGAGCCAAGGGCGGTCTCGACGGCGGCGGCCATCGGAACACTCGCCGCGGTGGCGACGAGGAAGGCCAGCCGGATCGAGCGTTGATTGCCAGGCACGGCATTGGCCGACCACGTGAACTGGGTCCACGGCAGCCACAGCAACAACAAGATCAGTAGCGCCTGTCCGATGTGCTCCCAGTCGGGATGGACGATGAGGAAGTGGACGAGTTGGGAGAAGGCAAAGACGAAGGCCAGGGAGGTATGACCTGAACTTGTGGATCGCCGATTCGTTCGAGGGCGC
>JBPCMH010000314.1:0-3957 GCA_051002495.1 Acidimicrobiales bacterium | reverse complement strand
CGGGTGTAGATGGCGTCGTCGCGGTTGGTGAAGGAGAACTCGAACAGCTTCGACTCGGTGATGGCCTAGGTAGGGCACGCCTCGACGCAAAGGTCGCAGTGGATGCAGCGCAGGTAGTTGATCTCGTAGACGAACCCGAACCTCTCCCCGGGAGAGACAGGGGCGTCGGGCGGGTTGTCGGCGCCGCGGACATAGATGCACCTGGCCGGGCAGACGCCGGCGCACAGCTCGCAGCCGATGCACTTCTCCATGCCGTCCTCGTACCGGTTGAGCACATGCCGACCGTGCAGCCGCTCCGGCTTCGGTCGCTTCTCCTCCGGATAGGAGGTGGTGATGACATGACCGATCTGGTTGAAGGTCACCTTGAATCCGTCGAGTGCGCCCATGGCTAGACCTGCCCTTCCTCGATCGCGGTTTCCTTGCCAACCTGCAACGCGCGCCACAGCAACAGCCAACAGCCGATGCCGACGACGAAACCGATACTCACCAGACCGAGCACCGATCGGCGCGAATCAGGCACCTGAATGGCGGCGATGACGAGCAACCATCCGAGCGAGAGCGGGATCAGCACCTTCCAGCCGAGGTCCATGAGCTGGTCATACCGCAGACGGGGCAGCGACGCCCGTAACCACACGTAGGTGAACAGGAAGACGAAGACCTTGGCCAGGAAGTACATCGGTGGAAGCACCCAGTCGGCCACCCATCCGGTGAGGCCAAAGCTCGGTCCGTTGGGTCCGCCGAGGAACAACGTGACGATGATCGCCGACATGGTGACGGTGTTCATGAACTCAGCCAGATAGAACATGGCGAACCGAATCGACGAGTACTCAGTCTGGAACCCGCCGACCAACTCCTGCTCGGCTTCGACCAGGTCGAAGGGTGGCCGGTTCAGCTCAGCAGTGGCCGAGATCATGAACAAGAAGAAGGGCACGAAGCCGAGACGCCACAGGTTCCAGTTCCAGCCGATCTGATCGGCGACGATGTCGCTGGTGTAGAGCGAGCCGCTCAACAAGATGACCGTTACGACGGTGAGGCCCAGAGCGGCCTCATACGAAACCATCTGCGCCGACGCCCGCACCGATCCGAGGAGCGGGTACTTCGAGCCCGATGCCCAGCCGGCGAGCATGACGCCGTAGACGGCCACCGACGACATGGCCAGCAAGAAGAGGATGCCGACGGGTGGATCGGCCAACTGGAGCCGCGTGAGCCGTCCGGCGACGACCACGGTGCCGCCCAACGGGACGATGGAAAACGACAGGAACGCCGGCACTACCGACAAGTACGGCGCGAGGCGGAACACCCCGGCGTCGGCCCGCTCTGGAAGGAGGTCTTCCTTGAAGAAGAGCTTGATTCCGTCGGCCAGCGTCTGCAGGAGGCCGAACGGACCAGCCCGGTTGGGCCCGATGCGGTTCTGCATGTCGGCGACGATCTTGCGCTCGAACCACACCATGAAGAGCACCGAGATCATCAGGAACGCGAAAGTGACGAGCGTCTTGCCGATCACGATCAGGACGGTGACGCTGTCGATTGGTAGCGCGAGGAGCGGGTCGCCCCCAGCGAGGAGCCTCACGGCGATTCGATCCTGATCTCGTTGACCGGCGCGTTGATGTCGATCATCTCGGCTACCTCGACGCCCGGCAAGTTGAACGGGAGCCATGCCGAGCCTCGGGGCATCCCCGGCTCCGCGACGACGTCGACGAGCGCGTCGACCCTGGCCGTCTTGAGTCTCACCTGACCACCGCTGGACACGCCCAGTCGCTCAAGATCGGACGGGTGGACAGTCAGCACCGGAGCGGCGACCAACCCAGCCAGCGATGGCGACTTCTGGGTGGCGGTGCCCAGGTCGTAGAGCCGCCGACCGGCGACGAGGCGCAGGCTGTAGGCGTCGTGGGCCGGGGGGCTGGTGGGTGCCGGCTGCTGGTCGAACCGCACCAACGGTGGGCGAGCAACGGCGACCGCATTGCTTTCTTCGGCGCTGGCGTCGGCGTCAGGAGCGGTGCCGGTCGCTGGCACGCCCTGGCTTTCCGTGGCTGCGAGACCTGGGGTGGCTGCGGGGTCGATGGCGTCGCCGCCCACCGGCACCGTCGAACCAGTGCCGGTGTCGGTTTGCACGGCCGCGTGGAGTTCGCCCCCGGCATACGGCAACAGGATGCCGTCGCGGGCCTCGCGGCTGCCGACCACGGCGCGGGTCACTCCCGCGTGAGCCGGCGCGAGACGCTCGATCTCGTCCCAGATGTCCTCCAACGACGCGAAGCCGAGATCTGAACCCAGCCTCGAGGCCAAATCCACCGCGATCATCCAGTCGGGCCAGGCCACCCCGGGAGCCGTCACCTTCGGGCCGAGCCGACTGATGCGGCCTTCGAGGTTCGTCGTGGTGCCGCCGCGTTCGGCGAAGGCAGCCGCGGGGAGCACGACATCGGCACAACCCACCGATGCTGTTTCGAAGCAATCGACGGCGATCACGGTCGCCGCGTCGAGCGCCCGCCTCGCCAGGTCACGATCAGGGAAGTCGGTCAGCGGATCGGCGCCAAGCAACACCAGCGTCTGCACCCGCCCGTCGGCCGCGGCGGCCAGCATGGCCGCGGTGTCGAGCCCACGAGCCGCAGGCGTGCGGCTCCAAGCATCGGCGAACCAGGCGCCGCCTTCGTCGAGGGTGACCCGTCCGGGCAGCATCCCAGGAGCGAGGCCCATGTCGAGGGCACCGTGGACGTTGCCTCGGCGAAGGGCGGACAGGAACCGGGCCCTTGGGAACGCTTTGGCGATCGTGGCCGCGGCGTCGACGATCGATGCGGCCGACTCGGCGACCGACGGGCGGCAGAGCACGACCACGATGTCGGCATCGGCGATGATGTCGCGCACACCTGCGATCAGCGACGGGTCGACGCCGCCGAGGTCGCCCTTGGTGTCGCCGGCCAGACCACGAGCCACATCGCCGACCTCGCCGGGTCGGTAGGCCAGAGTGAGCGCCAACTTCGACAGCCCCGTCGGCTTCGGGGTTAGCTCGATGATCGGCAACCGGTCGGGTCCGAGCGCCGCCCCGCGGAGGCGCAGGTACAGGACCGGCAGTTCCTCTTTGAGGTCGGGGGCGAGCAACAGAACCGCAGCGGCGTTGCAGGCGTCGTCGATCGTGGCTCGGGGCAGACCGAGAACGACCTCGGCCGGCAGCCCGTCACCGAGCTGCGCATCGACGTTGTCGGTGCCAATCACGCCCTTGGCCAACCGGGCCCAGGCGTAGGCGTCTTCGTTGGCCAACTGCGCGCCGCCGATGATGCCAACACGGTCGGGGCCGGCCGCGCTGATGGCCTCGGCCGCGGCGTCGAGCGCCTCGCCCCAACTGACCTCGCGGAGATGCCCACCCGTGCGCGTGCATGGCTGGTCGAGCCGGGCTTGGCTGTTGGTCGCCTCGTAGGCGAAGCGGCCCTTGTCGCACAGCCAGCCGTGGTTCACCGGGTCGACATCGATGCCGAGCAGGCGGGTGATCTCGTCCTGGCTGGACTGCACCGCCACTCGGCACCCGACCGAGCACGTGGTGCACGTGCTCTCGACCTGTTCCAGATCCCAGGGTCGAGCCTTGAACCGGTAGGGCACGGCCAACAGCGCACCGACTGGGCAAACCTGCACGGTGTTGCCGCTGAAGTACGACGAGAACGGCTGATCGGGAAAGGTGTTGACCTCGATCGAGGCCCCACGCCCGATGAACTCGATGAGGGGATCTCCGGCGACCTCATCTGCGAACCGAGTGCAACGGTCGCATTGGATGCACCGCTCACGATCGATCAGCACCAGGTCGGAGAGCGCGATCGGCTTCTCCCAGTGTCGCTTCTCCTCCACGAACCGGGTTTCGCCTGGGCCGAACGCCACGGTCTGATCCTGGAGCGGGCACTCGCCGCCCTTGTCGCACACCGGGCAGTCGAGTGGGTGGTTGATCAACAGGAACTCGAGCACCCCGTCCTGGGC
>JBPCMH010000313.1:0-9892 GCA_051002495.1 Acidimicrobiales bacterium | reverse complement strand
ACGTCGTGCAACATGGCGAGCTCGGCACGCCTCGCGCCGTCGACGAGCACGACGCCGTGTGCCGATATTGGGTCCGATGCAGCGGCCTGGGCGAGCGCGATTGCCACGGTGCTCGCGCCCGTGCCGCCAGGCCCGCACACGACCGTCAGGTCACCGGCGTCATCAGGTGGAGTCGGGTCTGTCGGGTCCTGTGGTAGCCGCAGGTACGGATCAACGGGTGATGCGTGGCGGTCGAGGGTCGCATGCAGATCGTCACGGTTGAGCGGGACGGCCAGCACCTCGACTGCTCCGAGGTCAGCCCATGCCGTTCCTCCGGGCGGTTGGCCGGCAACGAAGGTTGGGACGCCACGATCGCGCGCCGCGTCGATCAAATCGCGGTCGACTTGGCTGCTCCATCCGTCGACAATCAGGGCAGAGAACGTGCGGTTCGAGCGGAGATTGGCCCGCACCTCTGCCGCGGACACGCACTTCACGAACTGCAGCCGGGCGCTACCGTCGTTCGCCCACTTGGCGAGCGTTCGGAACCACTCCGCCCGCGCCGGCGCCAGTCCGAGGACGATGAATCGATCAGTCACGGCGACGGGGCATCGGACCCTCGCGTCGGAGACGGGGTGCGATACACGCCTGCCGCCGATCCTGGCTCTTGTTGATCTGACGTTCGCACCAGGAACACGTCGGCCACGTTCAAGGCATGGGCGAGCGCTAGGGCATCGTCGGCGGACGCAAGGCCGAGCGTGACCAGCACGGTGCCATTCGATCCGATGGACCGATCGGAGGTCGTCGCCCGCAGCACCAACGCGGCGCGCACGACCTCCGTTGTGAAAGCGTCACCGCCTGAGCCGATGGTGGCGAGCACATCGATGCGCTCTCCAACAGCGAGACGGCCACCCAAGGCGCGGGACGACTCGATCGCGAACGACATTTCCCTTGGTGAGACGGCCTCGCCGCGTCGCACCGAGCGCGCTTGGACGAGTTCGCCGCGCCCGAGCGGCCCGAGAACGGTGGAGCCGACCAACGGCTCGACCGCGGTGAAGGCAGACCGTCGAGCCAAATCGGTTGGCAGGTCCATCGTCGTGAGGACGAGGTCATCTGCACTGAGCGTCTCGCCAGGGCTCAGATCGCGCGTCGCAGTCACGAAGGCGGTAGTGGGGGGCCGGGTGCTTGCCGCCCATGACCAGAACACGCCGAAGACCGATGCGGTGATCAGCAACGCGCCGAGGATCGCGCGCCGGTTTGGCAGCGCGCGCCGCCCCTTCACCTCTTGGACCCCAGCCCCCGAGGTGCCACTCCCTTTCCGCTCAAGGGTGTCGACCATCGTTTGGTACTTCCTCACGCAACGTGGTGAGTCCTGCTCACCCGGACGCCAGGAGCCTCTCGTATTCTGGCAAGGCTGTCAAGAGATACATTGAAAAGCACTACCGCGTGATACGATCGCGAGCATGAGTGAGACCGTCTGGATGGGCACCCCCGAAGCTGCCGAGTACCTGGGGGTTGTGCTGCGCACGCTGTATCGGCTCATTGACAAAGACGAGATCCCGGCATTCAAGGTCGGGCGGGTTATCCGGGTGAAGCAGGCCGACCTCGATGCGTTCCTGGAGACCAACCGGGTCAAGCCAGGCGACCTCAAGCACCTCTATCCCGACGCGGTCGAAACCGACGCCGACTGAACCTGCTGGCGCGAGCCTGATGTCCAGTCGACAACGGCTGGTCTCGGGTCAGGTCCAGTCGAGCAAGACGACCGCGGTGATCCCGGCCAGTGGCACCAGGGTCGTGTGGTGGTCGGTGGCCTCGCCCTTGATCACCACGGCCTCGGCGTTCACCTGCTCGAGCGCTCCCAGGTAGGCGGCCCCGGTAGTGACGAGTTGCACCCGCGGGGATTCGTCGGCCAAGCCGGCCAGGATGGCCCGCAGCGATCCCCGACGTCGTCGCTGGTCGCCGTGGACGCCACCGGCCCATGCACGTCCCGGCGGCAGGTGCACCGCCTCCACTCCGGCCAGGGCGACGAACACCGGCGCGTCGTCGGCGCCGCCCCGCAGCACCACGAAGTCGTCGCCAAGAGCCACCACCCGGCCCCGCACTTCGCGGGTCGTGCCGGCCAGCCGGATGCTGAGGTGATCGCCTGCGTCGGCCAGGGCGAGCAGCATGGCGACCAGGTCGTCGTCGGCGGCCGCCGCGGCGAGCAGGTCACGGGTCTCGCGCTGCTCCCGGGCCGCGGCCGCAGCCCGTTCCTCGGCGGCAGCCTCGGCGATCCAGCGGTCGATGCCTGCCAGCAGGTCCTCGTCCACCTCGCGCAGGGTAGCGTTCGCCGGTGATGGCTGACTGCTTGTTCTGCCGGATCTTCGCCGGGGAGATCCCGTCCACCGAGGTGGCGTCCTCGCCCCGCACCTACGCGTTCCGCGATCTCAGCCCCGCGGCGCCGACCCATGTGCTCGTCGTGCCCCGTGACCACATCGAAAACGCTCACACGGTGGCGGCCTCAGACGGTGAGGTGATGGCCGAGATGCTCACCACCGCCCAGGTCGTAGCCACCGCCGAAGGCATTGCCGATGGGGGCTACCGCCTGGTGTTCAACGTCGGCGACGCTGCGGGGAACACCGTTCCTCACCTCCACCTCCACGTGATCGGCGGGCGGCCGCTCGGTTGGCCTCCGGGGTGAGCACGAGCCCCGGCGCCAAACGGCGCTTGTCATGGGGCGGAGCAGCCCTACACTGATGGACGAACCGCTCGTGTCGACCCCAAGTACCGCCCCCACCCAGGTCAAGATCCTCGTCCCCGGCAACCACCTCATGGTGGGGCTCCTCGGGCAACACGACGAGTTTCTCCGTCTCGTCGAGACGGCTTTCCCCGATGCCCAGATTCTGGTGCGGGGCAACGAGATCTCCGTCGATGGCGAAGAAGCCGACCGCGTCGGCCGCCTGTTCGAAGAGCTCATCGCCGTGCTCCAGGCCGGCCAGGGCCTCGACCAGGGGGCGCTGGGCCGCACCATCGAGATGGTCAAAGCCGACGAGCGTCCCTCTGAGGTGCTGACCGCCGAGGTGCTGAAGTCAGCCCGCGGGCGGGTCGTCCGCCCCAAGACCTCCGGCCAGAAGGCCTATGTGGATGCCATCGCCAAGAACACCGTGACCTTCGGCATCGGTCCAGCCGGCACCGGTAAGTCGTACCTTGCGGTGGCGCTGGCGGTGCAGGCTCTGCAGCGCAAGGACCACGAGCGGATCATCCTGACCAGGCCCGCGGTCGAGGCGGGCGAGCGGCTGGGGTTCCTCCCCGGCGATCTCATGGCCAAGGTCGATCCGTACCTGCGCCCGCTGTATGACGCCCTGTTCGACATGCTCGGCCCCGAAGGCGTCGGCCGACTCATGGAGAAGGGCACCATCGAAGTCGCTCCGCTGGCGTTCATGCGCGGCCGCACGCTCAACAACAGCTTCATCATCCTCGACGAGGCCCAAAACACCAGCCCCGAGCAGATGAAGATGTTCCTGACCCGCATCGGCTTCGGCTCCAAGGCCGTCATCACGGGTGACGTCACACAGATCGACCTGGCCGGCGGCAAGTCTGGCCTTGTCGACCTCGAACGAATCTTGACGGGCGTCGACGACTTGGCTTTCGTGCGCCTCGGTCGCCGCGACGTGGTGCGTCACCAGATCGTCCAAGACATCGTCACGGCCTATGAACAGGCGGAGCACTGAGCCTCGATGTCTGTTGAGGTCTTCGTGGCCAACGAACAAGACGATCATCCGATCGACACCACCCGGTGGCTGCGGCTGGCCGAACAGGTGCTCAAGGCCGAGAAGGTCAGGGGCGCGGCGGAGTTGTCGGTTCTGTTCATCGGCGAGGTGGCCATGACCGACCTCAACGAGCGCTTCCACGGCGGCACCGGCCCCACCGACGTTCTCGCCTTCCCCATCGACGACGAGCCGGCCGAGGGCGGGCGCACGCCAGACAGCGGCGGGCGCGGCCCTGGGTTCACACCGGCCGCACCGGCCGATCTGCCGATGCTGCTCGGTGACGTGGTCATCTGCCCGGCGGTAGCGGCGCGCAATGCCCCGGAGCATGCCGGCACCTATGACGACGAGGTTGCGTTGCTGTTAGTCCACGGCATCTTGCATCTGATGGGCATGGATCATCTCGACGACGGGGAGGCGGAACTCATGGAACGCCGGGAGCGCGAGCTTCTCGAGCAGTTCCATCAACGCGCATGACCCCGACCGATTTACCTTTGCTGGCGCTGGTTTTCGTTTTGTGGGCGGTGGCGGCGTTCTTGGCCATCTCGGAGACCGCGCTCACGTCCATGAGCAAGGTCAAGGCGATGACCCTGCACGAGGAGGGGAGACGGGGCGCAGCGGCCCTCGTCAAGCTCACCGAGCGGCGCGAGCAGTTCTTAGCCCCTGTCTTGTTGCTGGTGCTGTTGTGCCACCTCGTGGCTGCCACCGTGCTCGGCATCCTGTTCGACGGGATGGGCTCAACGGTCGTCACCTTGGTCACGTTCGGCCAGGTGCTGTTCGTGTTCGTCTTCATCGAGTCCGCGCCCAAGACCTGGGCCATCCTGCACAACGAGCGCTCGGCGCTGCTCACCGCGCCGATCATCAACGCCATCACCAGTTTCCCGCTCCTTCGGCTCCTCACGCGCGGCCTCATCAGCTTCACCAATGTCATCCTGCCGGGCAAGGGCCTGAAGGAAGGGCCTTACATCTCCGAACAGGAACTGCTCGCGCTGGCCGACGTCGCCGTCGAAGAAGATGTCATCGAGAACGAGGAGCGGGCCCTCATCCACTCGATCATCGAGTTCGGCGACACCGTGGTCCGAGAGGTCATGGTGCCGCGGCCTGACATGGTGGCGGTCGAGGGCGCCGACAAGATCGGCGACGTGATCGAGGTAGCCATGCAGGCTGGCTACAGCCGCATCCCCGTCTACGAACAAGGCATCGACGACATCGCCGGCGTGGTCTACACCAAGGATCTGATCCGCGCCGTGCGCGACAGCAACACCGACGCCCCGGTCCGCACGCTGGTGCGCGACGCGGTGTTCGTGCCCGAGCTCAAGCGTGTTGCTGAGCTCATGCGCGAGATGCAGAAGGAAACGTTTCACATTGCCGTCGTCGTCGACGAGTACGGCGGCACCGCCGGCCTGGTCACGCTCGAGGATCTGATCGAGGAGCTCGTCGGTGAGATCGTCGATGAGTTCGACATCGAGGAGGCCAACGTCGAACCGCTCCCGAACGGCGACATCCGTGTCAACGCCCGCATGCCCGTCGACGAGGTCAACGATCTGGTGAGCGGCGAATTGCCCGAGGGCGATTGGGACTCCATCGGTGGGCTCATGTTCCACCTCCTGGGCCACGTCCCCAGCGAGGGTGAGTCGGTGCCGATCGACGGCTTCGAGTTGCGGGCCGAGAAGATCCAAGGCCGCCGCATCGGCAAGGTGCGGATCACTCGTCTGATCGCCGCGCCCGAACCCGAAGCCAACTGAGCCGGGCGATGCGCTCGGGACTCGTCACCCTGGTCGGGCGACCCAACGTGGGAAAGTCGACCCTCTTGAACCGGATCCTCGGGGTCAAGGTCTCGATTGTCTCCGACAAGCCGCAAACCACGCGCAACCGCATCCACGGCGTGCTTAACCGCCCCGACGCACAGGTCGTGTTCGTTGACACGCCCGGGATCCATAAGCCTCGGACGCTGCTGGGGGAGCGACTGAACGACACCGCGGGCGAGGCGCTCAACGGCGTTGATGTCGTCTGCATGGTCGTCGATGCCACCGCACCGGTTGGTCGCGGCGACCGGTTCGTGGCGGCCCGGGTTCCACCGGAGGCGATTCTGGTGGTCAACAAAGTCGACGCGGCATCCGAGACAGAGGTGTTGCGGCAACTGGCGGCCGCGGCTGGCCTGGAGAAGTCGGAGTACTTCCCGGTCTCGGCCAAGACGGGTGCGGGCGTGGATGCCTTGATCGACGCCGTTGTTGGCCGGCTGCCGGAGGGGCCGCAGCTCTATCCCGACGGCGTGGTCACCGATGTGCCTGACGCGTTCTGGGTGGGTGAACTCGTGCGTGAACAACTCCTGGCCCAGACCCGCGACGAGCTTCCGTATTCGATCGCATGCCGGGTGACTGAATGGGACTGGCCGCGGATACGGGTGGAGATCGCGGTGGAGCGCGACAGCCAGAAGGGCATCGTGATCGGCAAGGGCGGCGAGGTGCTCAAACGCACCGGTCAAGCGGTCCGCAAGCAGCTACCCGAAGGCGCTTACATCGAACTGTTCGTGACGGTCGACAAGGACTGGCAGCGTCGTCCGGCCTCGCTCGATCGCCTGCTCAACCCGCTGGACGATTAGCCCCCACCCGCCGCTGGTTCAGGCTGGATCCTCATCGCGCAGCATCTGGGTGAGGAAGGCCGCGACGTCGGCGAGCTGCCGGGTGCGCCTCATCGGCGGGAGCGCGTTGACGAGCTCCCAGCGGTAGCCGGCCTTCGCCAGCCGAGAGTCAAGCACGGCCACCACGCCTCGGTCCGAGGCCGACCGGATCAGTCGCCCCGCGCCTTGGGCCAGCAGCGTGGCGGCCCGTGGAAGATCCACCACACGAAAGGCTGAGGGTCCGGCTAAGTCGCGGCGGGCCTGCATCAGCGGCTCGTCGGGACGGGGGAACGGCAGCTTGTCGATGGTCACAAGCGAGAGGGCGCGGCCCGGAACGTCGACGCCCTGCCAGAAGCCCATCGTGGCGAACAGACACGACGTCTCGTCGGTGGTGAAGGCCTCGATGAGCGCTGGCTTCGGAAGATCAGACTGGGTCATGACGCGCCAGGGCAACTTGGGCGTCAGCGCTTCGGCCGCGTCTTGCATCGCCTTCCAACTCGTGAACAGCGCGAGGGTTCGGCCACCTGCTGCAGTGATGAGCGCCTCCAACTCGTCGTGCATGGAGGTCTTGTACGACGGCTGCCGAGGATCGGGGAGGTGGGCCGCGCAGTAGAGCAGCCCGTGCTCGTCATACGGGAACGGGCTCCCGGTGTCGAGCTGATCGACACGGTCGGCCTCGATGCCCAGCCTGGTCGAGAGGTGGAGCGGGATGGTGGCGCTCGTCATCACCGCGGTGACGCCGCCCCAGAGCTTCTCGGACAATAGGCCGCCCACGTCGACCGGTGCCATCTTGAAGATCGGCGAGTGGGGACGCCCCTCCACCCAGGCCACGTAGCTGGCCGGTATCGCGGCGATGAAGTTGAGGTCGCCGGCGAGGTGGCCACCGGCCTGGGTGGCTCTGGCCTTGCGGGCGTCGTCGCCTTCGGCTTGCCGCACGGCGGCGTTGAGGCGGGTCACGCGATCGGCCGCCAGACTGAGGACCGCGCGCAGTTCCTCGGTCAATTCGTTGGGCAGGCGCTTGCCGAACCATGGCCGCAGCGCCTCCTCCAAGCGGTCACCGATGTCGGCGACGTTGGCCGCGATCGCGGGGTCGACCAGGCTGCGGCACACCGCGGCGTGCGACCCGAAGCGACCCGCGCCCAATTCGAGACCGAGGCTCGACGCGGCGACGTCTTCAAGCTCGTGGGCTTCGTCGAAGATCACGACATCGTGATCGGGGAGAACATGCCCGCCGCTGGCTAGGTGTGCTCCGTACAAGTAGGTGTTGGCCACCACCACGTCGGCCTCTTCCGCTCGCTGCCGGGCCGCCTCGGCGAAACACGCGTCACCGGCCGGGCACTTGACCGCACCAGGGCACTCCATGGCCGACACGCTCACCTGGGCCCAGGCTTGTGGCATTGGTTCGAAGTCGAGCTCGGATCGATCACCGGTCGGAGAATCGATGGCCCACTTGATCAACTGACGAACCTGCCGTCCGAGCCGGCCCAGGTCGGCTCCGTCGCCGCCTCCGAGCGCCAGTTGGTCGCCGCCACCGGCCACCTCGAGGGCGCGTTGGCGGCACAGGTAGTTCGACCGCCCCTTGACCACTGCGAACTCGAACGGGACGCCGAGGTGCTTGGCGAGGAAGGGCAGATCCTTGGTGGCCAACTGGTCCTGCAGAGCCTTGGTCGCGGTGGAGATGACCACCTTGTTGCCCGACAAGATCGATGGCACCAGATAAGCCAGCGACTTGCCGGTGCCTGTGCCGGCCTGCACGATGAGGTGCCGTCGCTCGACGATCGCCTTGGCGACGGCCTCGGCCATGTCGACCTGGCCGGAACGGGCCTCGCCGCCTCCGGGCAGGGCGCTGACCACGCGGGCCAAGGCTTCGGTGACATCGCTCACCGGCCGGATGCTACGGCCGGCCTGTGCCAGCCATGCGACTCACCCCATGGACTCCGACTTGCGGTGCGTGGCTTAGCTTGGCTTAGTAGCGCGGCGCCGAGTCGAGCCGGGCGGCCGCCGTCGAGGCTTTGGCGATCTTCTCGTAGTAGGCCGCCTTGCGGCGGGCCACCCGACCGTTGGGGTTGGTCGGCGCCTCGACCTTGCTGGGGGCGAGTTGGGAATTCATGCCGTCGCGGAGGAGCTCGAGCGCCTCGGCCCTGAGCTGGGAGATGCGAGATTCACTCACCCCGAGCTCGACGCCCAAGTCAGACATCGAACGGTCCTCGAAGAAGTAGCCGCGGACGACCACTTGCAGCCGCTCGGGGAGCGACCGGATTGCATCAACGAGGTAGGCCGACTGCTCCCGCATCAGGAGTACCCCTTCGGGGCCCCGGTTGTCCCGCAGAAGCACGGCGTCGGCGTCGCCGGTGACGACTAGGGCGTCATAGTTGAGCACGGTGGCCCGATGGAGGTCGTTGGTGAGGGCGTGCACGCCGGCGGCGGTGATGCCCATCTCCGCGGCGATCTCGGCAGCGAACGGTGGCCGGTCGAGGCGCCGGGTCAACTTGTCGACAGCGAGATCAAGGTGGCGGGCCTTGGCCCGGACTGGCCGGCTGGCCCAGTCATTCTGACGAAGCTCGTCAAGCAGTGCGCCCTTGACCCGTCGGGCCGCGTACCGATGGAACGGCACGCCGAGGGAGTCGTCAAAGTTGCGGGCGGCCTGAGCCAGGCCAAGGAGGCCCGCGGAGCGAAGGTCGTCGCGGGGCGCATGGCGCGGCATGCGGGCGGTCAGGTCGGCAACAGCACGGTGCACGAGGGAGAGATTCGCTTTGACGAGCGTCTCTTCTTCTGCGGCGGTGCGGGGGCCAGAACTTGGGGCGAGGGTGGACGTGTCGGTCACACTTGCCATGATCCGGACATTCGGGCCGATGCGGTAGAGCCCGAACGGGTCATTTGTTCGATGACGTGTCCCGTTGAATGACTAGTCATTCCGGGCCGGTGCGGGGGCGAAACGGGCGTAGTCTGCGCGATGTATCCCCAGGTCAGAGCAATGTTCAGTGAATCGCTCACGAGCGGTCCGCTCACTCCGATCAGAACATCAGCCAATCAAAAACATCTGGCCAATCGAGTCACCAGGGCGTTCGCTGAAGCGGGCGCAGAACGGGCGAGACCACCCAATGGAACCAACCAGCCTCGAGATGCTCTCAGGTCTGCTGTGGCGTGAACGCGATGCGCTGCAGCGGGCGATGGAGCGGATCGACACCGACTTGGAGGAGACGGAACTGTCGCTCCGGTCGCTGTCGAGCCTCGAGTTGCATCGGGCCATCCTGACCCGCGAAGTCGCCGGCGAGTACGGGGTGGGGAGCGATCCGACCCTTCCCGACCTGCTGCCCCACCTGCCCCCGCAGTGGGCGGCGGTGCTGGCCGGGCACCGCGCCGCTCTCGTCGGGCTGATCGACAACATCGATGGTCAACTGGCTGATGTCGATTTCCCGATCCGGGTGGACGCGAACGACGCGCTCCTCGGCAACCGAGCGCTGCGCACCCGCTCGTCGGTGCAGCGCTCCCTCGTCGACTTCCTCAATTGATCGCGGCCGGTCGCGGCCGGTCGCGGCCGGGTCAGGAC
>JBPCMH010000312.1:0-3037 GCA_051002495.1 Acidimicrobiales bacterium | reverse complement strand
GGTGGGCCTCGTCGATCACGACGAGGTCCCAGCCGGCGTCGACCACCGCATCGAAGCGTTTCCGGTTGTAGTACCGCAGCCGGTCGGGGCCCCAGCCCTGACGGACCCGCAGCGGCTTGATCGAGTCGAGCGAGCAGACGATCTGGTCGAAGGTGACCCACGGGTCGATCCCGACATCGACAGGGACGCCACCGGCACCCACCAGCACGAACTCCTCACCGAAGTGCTCGGCCATCTCCGCAACCCACTGGAGCTGCACGCCCTTCGGGGCGACGATCAGGATGCGTCGGATCCGCCCTCGGGCCTTGAGCTCGCTGATGACGAGGCCCGCCTCGATCGTCTTACCGAGCCCCACCTCGTCGGCGAAGAGGAGCCGCACCGGGTTGGTGGCGAGCGCGCGTTCCAGTGCCACGACCTGATGCGGGAGCGGCTCCAGCGTCCTGTTGTGGGTCGCGGCTGCCCCCGGCGGAGCCAACGCGGTGATCGCTTTGGCCGCAGCGGCGCGCCACACCAGTTCGGCGCTGGTCCACGGGCGTCCGTCGACCGCTTGCAGCGATGCGCTCGACACCCGCTCGACGCTGCCGTGGCTCGGCACGACGATCTGGGCGGTGGCCGACGGTCCGACTCCGGTCTCCGCCAGCACTCTGACGGTCTCGTGACCATCGGGCCACCACCGCCACTCCGGGCTCATCCAGCGACGAGCTGCTCTGCGTTGTCGACGAAGTACCGTAGGGTCGGGTCCTCAACGAGCACGTCGGCCGTTAGGCGCTTGCCGACTTTCACGATTAGATCGAATTCCCGGCGGTCCCACGCGTCGTCGAAGCCAGCGCGCACGGCCTCGGAGCGGAAGCGGGTCAGCTTCCCCGAGCCGGAAAGGTAGCCCTCGAACTCGCGGAGCAGCGAGCGGCGCCGGAGCTTCTCGAGGTCGGCCGCTTTCTTGGGATCGGGGACGTACCAGCGGCCCTGGTCGTCCTGGACGAAGTTCTGCTCGAGCAGCGACAACAACTCGGGCAGCTCCTCCCAGTCCGACAACCCGTTGCCCAGCTCGGCCAGGAACGCCGGCTGGATCTCGCTGTAGGCCAAGGGCCGGCTGCGCGCCTTCATGAACTGGCGGAGCCACTGCACCGCCGACGACTCGCCGGTGATGAACAGCGTGTCCTCCAACAGATCCTTGATCGTGATGCGATGGCGCTCGTAGGACTCGACCTGCGAGTCCAGGAAGTACGTGCCGTCGCGGGTCGGGAACCGCTGGTCGAGACCGGCAAAGAACTCCGACGTGGTGACCGGAACGGGGATGCGCCGGTTCACGTGGAAGGCGATCATCCGGTCGTACAGGCGGTCGGCCATGCGCTCACGGATCGGGCGGGCTTCGCCACGCCGGCCATCGGTGATCGGCAGGTGCGAGAGGTGCTCTCGCACGAACGACCAGCAAGTCTCAGGGTCCCCGTCGCCGATCATGGCTTCCTTGGGCGACGAGATCGCTGGCTTGTAGCAGGAGATCACGAGGTCCTTCTTGGCCGCCGAGTGCGCCGTGACCTGACGGTAGGAGAGCTGCTCCTTGTCGAGGATACGGGTGTCAGCCACCATGAACCCGGCGTGCTCGAGTGCCCGCTGGACGGTGAGCCACACCTCGTTGCTGTGGTTCGAGAACTCGACCGTCATCCAGCGACCCGGCTTGAGCACCCGATAGAACTCGGCGAAACACTGCGCCATCACTTTGCCGTACTCGCCAAGGCTCCGCGGCACCTTCCGGCTCTGGTTCTGGATCGCTTCGTCGGACGCTCGCGTGTACACGCCGTGCCACGCCTCGATCAGGTAGGCAAGGTCGGCGTAGTAGATGTTCGCACCGAACGGGGGGTCGACGAACACGTAGTCGATGCTGTCGTCCGGAACGTCTAGCGCCGTAGACGATCCAGTCGAAATGCTGACCTGGCCGAGCCGAGCGGGGGTCTCCTTCCAGGTCTTTACGAGCGACATGCGCTTACCCCGCGCCGGCTGACTTCCCTCCAGGTTGTACCTCACCGCGCATTCGGAATGCAGTGACGGCACGTAGTAGACACCGCTCTGCTGCCGATTCACCTGTGAGTGGTCGTTAGCTTTGTATCGGTTCTGCCACGAGAGCCCCCAGAAAGCTTGCTCAACCCAAAACAGGAGCGCATGACGAGTTAGGGGGTCGACCTCCTCGTGGCAAGCCTTCCAAAGCCACGCCAAAGAATGGAGCGACCGGTCACCCCAGAAGTGGTGGACCCGGGTAAATCCCTTCTTGGGCAAGGGGGCACGCTCATGCGTCATGTGCATGAATGGCAGTTCGTGGCTGGGCACCGGCCCGGCTAGCGACTCCCGCCTGACGCGGGCCAGGACGTCACGATCGGCGTCGTTCGGCACCTTGTCAAAGCGCTGGCCGTTGTGGACGTAGTGGATCCGAGCGGGTTGCAGGTCGATTCGATCGGTGGTGTCCCCCACAGGTGTGCGCACGGTCGTGATGCGTTTCTCGAGCCGACCCTTGTCGAGTTCGGCACCGCAGCCAGCACCTGGGCAGCGGAAGGGTTCGTCAACGTTGCCCGTTGTTGGATTGAAAGCAACGTCGTAGAAGACCACCGGCGATCCGCACTCTGGGCAGGTGAACACCTCGGACCACACCGTGTACTCGATGTGTGCGGGCTGGCCGTTGGTGTGGGTGGTCTCGTACATCCAACCCAGCTCGGCCTCGAAGCGATCGAGGATGTCCTTGGACGCCTTGTCGAAGGCGCGAGCGTCGATGGGGAGGTTGAGGCCGGCGGCGATCAACGAAGCCGACGGCGAGAGGTCGGAGAGCACGGCGCGTCGGTAGCCCCAAGGCACCTTGCCCATCTCGTCCTCGATCGCCTCGCGGGTCTTCGCATCGGGCTGTCCACATGCCTGAGCGGCAACGCCGGTCGAGCCTGAGCCCGCGAATCCGTCGAGCACCACGTCGTCGGGCTTCGTGTAGTGGAGGAGGAACCGCATGATGGCGGGGTGCGGCACCTTCGTCGGGTAGCTGTGGGCCTTGTAGAAGGCG
>JBPCMH010000311.1:0-5537 GCA_051002495.1 Acidimicrobiales bacterium | reverse complement strand
GAACAACCACAACGCCCCATCCCACTCGCCCGGCCGCCAGCCCTCATCGACCTGCGCCACGAGCCATTCCAGCCAGCCCTCATCGACATCGTGCTGCCGGTCCACTCCGCCGGCAACGACCAGTTGTAGCGGCGTGGTCACCGGTAACGCTCCCCAGCAGCCACCGCCGTCACCGCCCGACGCTTGTCGTCGTCGCGGGCATGCAAGTACGCCGACGTCGACGCCAGAGAGGCGTGCCCCAATAGCCGCTGCACGACGTCAAGGTCGACCCCGGCGCGCAAACTGGTGCAGACCGATATTCGAGCCCTGCCGAATGCCTTGCTTTCTGATTCGCTGGGTTGCATCTGGTGAGCTTTCAGGTTGGGACAGCATCGGTGGCCGTGAGGGCCGCGTAGGTGGCCCAGTCGCCTCCGGCGGCGTGGACCCAGTCGACGGCGGTGTTGACGGTGACGCCGAGCATCTCGGTGAGGACGACGGCGGGGACCTGGGCGGCGAGCTGCAGTTGCGCAGCACGCCTTGCCGCTCGCGCGTCGATACCGAATATGCCGAGACGCTGACCGAGCCGGTTGGCGGTGATGGGCCGACCTGGCAGGTGACCGGGGAACAACCAGCGACTCGGGGTGGTCGAGCCGATCCCGATGTGGTGAGCGCGGCCGGTGGCGGCGAGGCCCGTGCTGTGGGTGGCGAGCGGCTCGGGAACCAGAACGGCTTGGGTGCCGAAGCGGACCGTTACGTCGGTGCCGGTGATGGTGACTGCGTCGACGGTCATCACTGCGACGCGACTGAGTGGCTGCGCGTAGAGGAGCACGAAGCTCCCGGCGACTCGGTCGGCGACTTCCACGCCGGGGTCGCGCAGGAGCTTGGCGATGATGGCCCACCGCTGCTCGGCGTCGAGGGCGTCGCCGGGTCCGGAACGCACCGGCGGGACGACCAGGGTGGTGGTGAGCTTGCGCTCGGAGGTCCATTGGACGAAGTGGTGGACGTCGTGGCGTGAGCGCGGGCCGGTGGCGAGCCATAGGTCGAGGTCGGTCTGGGTGCAGGTGGCCAGGGTGGTGCCGTGGGTGGTGAGCCAATCGAGGAAGCGCACTGCGCCGAGGACCTGGTTGCGGGCGTGGCTGATGGCGGTGCGTCCGGTGGTGTCGAGATCGGCTCGGCGTCGGACCCGCCGTAGCACCCGCCAGGTGGCGAAGGCGGCGACGGTCTTGCGGTCTTCGGGGCGGTCGATGGCGGCGACGGTCTGCGCGTTGAGCCGCTCGAGGGTGATGAGCTTTTCGTCGCGGGGAGCAAGAACGTCATGGGCCACGAGCATCTGGCGGACGTGGTTGGCGGCCGTTGGTCGGGGATGATCGTCGAGGGCTTCGTGGGACAACGCCATGGTCCCGGCTGCCAGCTCGGCCAGGATGGGGGCCCCGGCCCCTCGACGCAGCCAGTTCAGCGCCTTGCGCGGTGTCGGGGAGGCCACGATCGTGTCGCGGACGCCGGTGAGGGCGGCGGGCACGACGCCGTCGGGACCGGTCATGGCCTGGGTGGTGCGCCGGGCCAGCGCGCATCGATCGCAGTGGCCACGCTCGTAGAGCTTGTCCTCGCGCCCGCACACCGAGCAGGTGTGCATCGGGGGGAGCCCAGCGCAGTCACAGCAACGGGTGGCAGCGGGGCCCGGCGGCGACACCAGTCGGCGCTCGGTGGCGCAGCCAGCGCACGTCCCCCGCCGGCGCAGGGCGGCGTTGTAGCAGGGGTCGCACACCGGTCCTTCGGCCCAGCGGGCGGTCGGCGGTCGGCTCGTGCCGCAGTGCGCGCAGCGCCTTGTGGCTCGGGGCACGCAGCCAAGACACATGGGCGTGCCCGCCGCCACCCACTGACACGGTCGGGTCCGCCCGCATTGCACACAGACGGCGACGGGCAACGTGTAGCAGTTGACGCAGACGTCACCGTCGGTCCCGGTGGCCTGCACGCAGATGCGCTGGACTATCCCGCAGCGCCCGCAGCGCCGTCGGGGTCGAAGATCGGACCGGTTGTAACACGAGCCGCACAACGACTGGTTCGCTCGCTTCGAGATGATCGGCCTGAGCCGGTGGCAACCATCACAGGTCCTGGCTTGGGCGGTCATCGGGTCAGGACTTGTCGTCGCGTACGATGCGGGCCCGGCGCGGCCGCAGGTCGCGCACCGCCGCCACCGCTGGCCCGGCCGACGACGCCGCTTTGGGTGCGCGACGGGCCTCGACGGTGATCTCGACGAGATCGGCGGGGGTGACGGCCAAGATGTCGCACAACGCGGCCAGGGTGGTCAAGTTGAGTCGTTCGGGTGTGCCGACCACGAGCCGATAGACCTGCTCACGAGACAACACCACACCCCGCTCGGCGAGCAGCGGTCCGAGCTCGGTGGTCGCGAACATGCCGTGGGCGGCCATCACCGCACGCAGATGCCAGCGATAGCCAATGGTGCGGGTCACTGGTCCTCCTCGTTGTTGAAGGCGCGGGCCAGGGCCTGGCGCATCACCTGGTTCTTGTAGTCGCTCGATACCGACGTGTAGATCGCCGTCGTCGATGCCCACGAATGGCCGACCTGTTGCTGGACGAACAACGGGTCGATCCCGTCTTCGACGAGATGGCTGACATAGGCATGCCGCAAACAGTGCGGGGTCAACTCGGCCGGCAAGCCCATGGCGTCGCGGTAGGCGCAGAAACGCTCGTTGATGTGACGCACACTGATCCGGCTGCCCCGCTCGGTCAACCACAACGCCGATGTCCCCGCCGTCGCGTAGAGCGGCCGGACTTCGGCCAGATACTCCTGCACTGCTTCGACCGCCCACGGCATCACGCTGGCCACGTTGCGCCGCCGCGGTGGGCTACCGCGCATCGCCTTGCCCCAGCGCACCGACAGCATCCCGAACCGGCCCAGCTCCGGCGCCGCAGGGTTCGTCGAGAAGTCGGCGGTGTCCAACATCGCCGCCTCCCGGCGGCGCAGCCCCCACGCATAGGTGACCTTGAACATCGCGGTGTCCCGCCACGCCGCCAGCCCACCCTTGCGGCCGTGTGCCCGCGCCGCCGCCACCCGGTCATCGGCGAAATCGAAGAACGCCTGCAACTCGTCGCGGGTGAACGGACGCCGGGCCGGCTCACCCTCGTAATCGGCGACGTGATCGGCGGTGTTCCACTCGTGGCAGATCTGGCTGGGATGCTCCCCGAACCGCTGCTCGCACTCCACCGACCAGCCGTAACGGCCATCACACGCGAAGTCGCAGAACATCGCCACAGCGTTCTGATAAGCGCCGGATCGTGGTCCGCGACCGGCCAGCCGACCGCAATGACACCGACCACTCCTCGATATCGCCCGGACCCCACCGCCACGGATACTCACCGGTGAACTCCTGGAAGCGCCGCAACGTCTTGTCCCGACTGTCCACCGTGGGCGCCGCCAACAACCGGCTCTCCTGCTGCAAGCGCCACCCGGCCAAGATCGCCTCGAACACCGCCGGCTCCGGACGCAACAGGACCGCACCGTCGACGAGTACTAGCCGGGCCGAACCGGCCAACGCACCCCCACCAGCCATAGCATTCCGCCTCTCAACCCGGCTCCATACCGGATGCCACATCGTTGCACCGAATGCAACAGCACGGGTGGATAGCCCGCTACACCAGGTGTATCAACCCCCCAGGCCCGCTCCTCAGGCAGCCACCATCAAAGCCAGATCCCGCACGGGAGCTGAATACCCCACCCTGCCCAATGATGCACCAAACGCAACAGTGCTCAGTTCCCAGTTCGTTGCCGCCGTATGGCGCAGCATGTGAGGTCGCACCGCGAACCCGCAGTCGGTGGTCACCCGCTCGAAGAACCGCTTGGTGGCCCGATAGGTCACCGGCGCGCCCAGCGGCTGGTGATAGAGGTTGACGAACACCATGTCGCTGTCGTCGTCGCCGAGAACCTCTACCCGCTCGAACTGGTAGTCGGCGTACGCGGCCAACACCGCGTCGCTCGCCGGCACCGTCCGAGAGAACCGCAACTTCGCCAACGCTCCGTTGCGGTTGTCACGGTGCCGCACATGGACATGAGCGCCGACCACCGCGCAGCCGACGCTGCGCGAGTCGGGCAGCAGATGCACATTGAGGTTGCCCCGGTCTGACGGACACCTACCTTGAGGGCCATGTGCCCGGAGTGGAGTGTCCATGTCAAACACGAGTGAGCGTCGCATACGGCGCAAGTTCACCGATGAGTTCAAGGCTGACGCGGTGGCGTTGGTCGTGGAGTCCGGCGGTCAGATCGGGAAAGTCGCCAAGGAGTTGGGGATCTACGATTCCTCGCTCGGCAACTGGGTCCGCCAGGCCCGCGAAGTGGCCGCTGGTGCCCCGTCGGCTGAGGAGCGTGCCGAGATCCGCGAGTTGAAGCGAGAGTTGGAGCGGGTGACGCGGGAGCGTGACATTTTGGGAAAAGCAACCGCCTACTTCTCGGCACGAGACCCGAGGAACGGGTGATGGCGATCTATTCGTTCATCGCTGAGGAGCAGGCCATCAAGGTGTGGAGCGTCGCGGAGATGTGTCGGGTGCTCGAGGTGTCGCGGTCGGGGTTCTACGACTGGCAGGGCCGACCCCCGTCGCAGCGTGAGCTCGATGATCGCCAGTTGGCGGTCGAGATCGAAGCGATCTGGGAGTGCTCGGATCGCACCTACGGTGCGCCGCGGGTGCATCGCTGGCTCCTCAAGCAGGGCTTCGAGGTCGGTCACAACCGGGTCGCTCGGATCATGGGCGTCAACGGCTGGGAGGGCGAAACCGGGAGGCGCAAGGTGCGCACCACGATCATCGATCGTGGCGCGAGGGCTGCCACCGATCGGGTGAAACGCGACTTCAACCCGACCGCTCCAAACACGCGCTGGTGCGGCGATATCACCTACCTGCGCACCGGTGAGGGCTGGCTGTTCTTGGCCACAGTGATCGACTTGTTCTCGCGTCGGGTGATCGGCTGGTCGGTTGCAGATCACATGCGCACCGAACTGGTCGCGAACGCGTTGGACATGGCCGTGGCCACCCGAGGCGGCCGCGTCGCCGCCGGCGTCGTGTTCCATTCCGATCGCGGATCCCAGTACACCTCGGCCGACTTCGGCGAGCTCTGCGACGGTCACGGAGTGGTGCAGTCGATGGGTGCGACCGGGGTGTGCTGGGACAACGCCGCGGCCGAGTCGTTCTTCGGGACGCTCAAGCGTGAGCACGCCAACCGGCGACGGTGGGCCACCCGCGCCGATGCCCGCCGCGACCTGATCCGCTGGATCGAAGGGTGGTACAACCAGCGCCGCCTGCACTCGACGATCAACTACAACTCACCCGTCGAATACGAAGCTATGTTCAACCGTCACGGCGACGGCATCGCCGCATAACCAACCCGTCCGTCGAATCGGGTCAACCTCACAGGTCGTGCTGGACCGGTTCGCCGCCTTCTTGGCCGGGCGTGGCCTGGACACGGCCAGTGATCAGGTGTGCATCGACTTCATCGTGAACCAGACCGGGATCAGGCTGGGGTCGTTGCGAGACCCCTTCAAGGACAAGAG
>JBPCMH010000310.1:0-2793 GCA_051002495.1 Acidimicrobiales bacterium | reverse complement strand
GGTTCACGGTGATGCAGCGGGCGCATGGCGTTGCCGAGATGCGTGGCCAGCGTGGCTCCGGCGGCGATGGCAATCTCGCAGTCGGACGTCCTGGCGTCGGTGTGACCGATGGCGGCGATGACGCCGCGATCGACGAGCTGGGCGATGGCCGAAGCCGCACCGGGCCGCTCCGGCGCAATCGTCACGCTCCGCAGCCATCCGCCCCCGGCGGCCACGAGTTCGTCGACGACCTCAGCGGTCGGGTCGATCATGTGCGCGGGGTCCTGGGCGCCGCACCGGGCGGTGGCGAGGAATGGCCCCTCCAGGTGGATGCCGACGAGGAGCCGCCGAACGTCGTCGGGACCAGCGTCGCAGCCGTCGGACAGCAAGGCGGCGATGCCGCGGCTCGCATCCGTCAGCTCGTCGACCGGGGCCGTGACCAGGCTCGCCAGCACCGTGGTGGTGCCGTGGTCGCGATGGAACCGCACCGCGCCGACGACGGCCGTCGGATCGCCGGCCGTCACCGAGTGACCACCCCCTCCGTGGTGGTGGAGATCGACGAAGCCGGGCACGACGATGTGGCGGGGTCGTCGCACCGCGTCAGCAGGCGGGTCGTCGTCGGCAATCCGCAGGATGCGGTCACCCCCGACCTCGAGCCACCCGTCCACCCCGCAGTGCGGCGTGCCGAGTCGGGCCGCCAAGCCGGGCAGGGTCGGGGTTCGTTCCTCGCTGTGCTCGTCCACCGTCGGCCCTCACTCCTTGTTTACGGCGTCCGGCCCAAGTCCGGATCCGCTCACACTGACACACCAGTTCAGCAGTTCGTGTCCCGTCGGCGTCGACGACGATGGACTGATCACCGGCTCTGGCGACCACGATCTCCCATCCGAGGTTTCAACGGCATCCGAGGTCCTGGCGTCCACCCGGGTGAACCCCCACACCTCGGGTGGGGCGAGGCGCCGGCTCAAACGAGTCGAAGGCCGCACGCCGGGCACCAGCGAAGCGAGCGGCCGAGCAGTGCCGCGAGGTCGTTGCGGGCCGCGCCAGCGTGAAGTGCACATCGCTGTGTCGCGAGATGGGCACGGATCGTGTCGACGATGAACTGCACCCGCTCAACCGGCGACTCGCCGTATCCATGGGTGCGGATAGTCCCCTCGGCGATCTCGTCGCCCCGTTCGATCTCGACCAACTCGAAGCTCGATTCGTCGTCGAGATCGCCCCCGAGATAGCGCTTGGCGACTTGACCACTCGGCCGAAGATCGAGCTCGATTCGCCAGTCGTCATGGCGCTCGCGGAAGTAGAAGGTGTGGCCGTCGACCGACCCCTCCCACTGCTCTGGCGCCACGCCGCCATGGCACGTGACGGCAACTTCGGGGTGGTCGTCGAGCCACGCCAGCAACTCGGCCTCCTCGGCCTCCCGAGCCGCCATCATCGCTCGCCCCTCCGGTGACTCCCAGAATGCGTCCCTCGCCGCGGCCCAGTCATCGAGATCACGCTGACGCTCTTCCGGCGTCTTCATGCAGCTGCAGCCGAATCCGTACTCGTGGAAGTCGCTCTCGGGCAACCGCGGGTGACACCCGCACCGGCACGGCTCGTCGGAGTCGGCACGCCGCCACACGGTGAGCGCGTCGAGGATCACCGCAGCACGATCGCTCGGATCGGCGACGTCGTCGCAACCGATCAACACCGCTGCGAGGTAGTCGGTGTAGCGCCGACGCGACTCGGCCCGCTCGCGCGCCAACTTGGCCCGATGCTCCTCGGCACCGGGCAGACCCGACGGGTCGAAGAAGTACGAACCTGAGTTGTCCATCGCGGCCATCCCCCGATACTGCCGGCCTCACACGAGAGCACCGACACAGGTTTCAGACCGCACCCGGCCGCCGCTGAACAGACCGCCTGCTGGTCACATTGGTGAACGCAGCGTACCGACGTGTGAGCGCTCGGCTCACCAGTGCTGTGCCGCAGGCGTCCTCCAACAAGGTCAGTTGACCCGGCGGGTGTGCCCCTTCCAGAAGGGTTCGCGGAGCTTGAACTTCTGCAACTTGCCGGTTGCCGTGCGGGCCAGCTCGTCACGGAACTCGACGCGCTTTGGACACTTGTAGCCGGCGAGCCGTTGTTTGGTCCAAGCGATGACCTCTTCAGCAGTGAGCGAACTGGCCTCCGACGTGACCACGAGGGCGACGACGAGTTCACCCCACTTCTCGTCGGGGATGCCGATGACGGCGACCTCCGTCACGTCGGGGTGCTGGAAGATGGCGTCTTCTACCTCGATCGACGACACGTTCTCGCCACCGGTGATGATCACGTCCTTCTTGCGATCGGAGATGATCACATAGTTGTCATCGTCGATCGTCCCGCCATCGCCGGTGTGGAACCAGCCGTCGATGATCGCCTCGTCCGTGGCCTCTGGTTGCGCCCAGTAGCCGTCCATCACCACATTGCTGCGGGCCAGCACCTCACCGTTCTCGTCGACCCGCATCTCGCAACCGACAACCGGTCCGCCAGCCCGATTCAGCTTGGCGGCGCGATCGGCGGGAGAGAGGTCGTCGAACTCGGCGCGGGTGCGATTCATCGTGAGCAACGGCGACGTCTCGGTGAGGCCGTAGATCTGCACGAACTCCCAACCGAGTTCGGTCTCCGTGCGCTCGATCGTTCGCGTCGGTGGCGGCGCGCCGGCGACGACGATTCGCGTGCGACCGGCGCCGGGGATCGGCCCTTCCCAGTCGGACGCCGCGTCGAGCACCAACGAGAGCACGGCGGGTGCCGCGCACATCAGCGTCACACCGTGCTCGTCGACCCGCCGCAGGATCTCGGCCC
>JBPCMH010000309.1:0-9409 GCA_051002495.1 Acidimicrobiales bacterium | reverse complement strand
CCGCCGGAGCTGATCGAGGTCGACGGGCGCGAGATCGCCATTTCCAACCCGAACAAGGTCCTCTTCCCGGAACGGGGCGAGACCAAGCTCGATCTGGTGCGCTTCTACCAGTCGATCAGCGAGCCGTTCTTGCGCGCCAACCAGGGCCGCCCGGCGCTGATGCAGCGCTTCCCGAACGGGGCCACGGCCAAGTCGTTCTTCCAGAAGCGCGTGCCGGACAACGCCCCAGATTGGCTCCAGACCGCGGTGGTGAGCACCCCGAATGGCACCGAGTCGAACGCACTGGTTCTGGCCGACATGGCCCATGTCGCTTGGGCGGTGAGCCTGGCCTGCCTCGGCTTCCACGTCTGGCCCGCGAAGGCTGACGACCTCGACCACGCGGATGAGTTGCGAATCGACCTCGATCCATCGCCCGGCACCGACTTCGACGACATCCGGCGGGTCGCGCTCGACTTGAAGGCGCTGCTCGACGAACACGGGGCGGCGGCCTACCCGAAGACAACGGGGAACCGGGGCATCCACGTCTACGTGCGCCTCCTCCCCCAATGGGATTCCTACGAGGTGCGGTCGGCCGCCGTTGCCGTCGCCCGCGAGCTCGAACGCCGACACCCGGATCGGATCACGGCCGCGTGGTGGAAGGAGGAGCGGGGCTCGCGCGTTTTCATCGACTTCAACCAGAACGCGCCGCACAAGACGGTCTTCGGCGCGTGGTCGGTTCGGAGCCGCAAGGGCGCCCAAGTATCGACGCCGTTCCGATGGGACGAGCTCGACACCATCGACCCCGATGTCCTGACCATGGCTACGGTGCCGCACCGCGTGGCGAACGACGGTGATGCCTGGGCCAAAATCAACGACGACCTTCAGTCGTTGGGCTCGCTCCTCGAGATCCACGAGCGGGATACCGCCGACGGCCTCATGGATGCCCCGTGGCCCCCGGTGTATCCGAAGATGCCGAACGAGCCGCCTCGCGTCGCACCGAGCAGGGCCAAAAAGGACTCCACCAACTAAACAGGCCCTGCCGGCTGATCAGCGAAGTTCGAAGGCCAGGTCGAACCGGCTGACGGCTCTGGCAAAGAGGTTGGCCTCGACCTCGGGCTCGGTGACCACCCGCAGGTTGGTGAACCGAGCGGTCATCGTTGTGAACAGCAAGACGAGGATGTGCCGGGCCAGAGTGGCGCCGAGGCAGAAGTGGGTGCCGTTACCGAAGGCGAGATGCGGGTTGGGCGACCGGGTCACATCGAAGCGAAACGGATCGGCGAAGACGTCCTCGTCGCGGTTGGCCGACGGGTACAGCAGCATCACCCGCGCCCCCGCTGGCAGCATCGTCCCTCGTACCTCGACTTCGGCCGTGGTCGTGCGGAACATGTTGTTGAGCGGCGTCACCCATCGCAGCAGCTCCTCGACCGCCGCCGGCACGAGGTTGGGCTGGGCGTGGAGCAACTCCCATTGATCGGGATGGTCGGCCATCACCCGGAGGCCGTGCGCGATGACGGTTCGCGTCGTTTCCGCACCGCCGGAGACAAACAGACCGGCCTCGTGGAAGATCGTCTCGACATCGAGCGGCGATCCGTCGATCTCCGCGTTCGACCACACATCGAGCAGGTCGTGTGCTGGGCATCCACGCCGGTCCGGCACTTCGGCCTGCACCCGAGTCAACAACTCGCCCGCGGCCGTGAGCATGCCCATCAACGCATCGTTGTCGCGGCGAGAGTCGATGCGCATCAGCCGCTCCGACCAACCCTTGACCGTCTCCCAGTCGTCGTCTCCGAACCCGATCAGCCTGCTCGTGAGGCGAGACGGCAACTGTGCGGCGAGGTCGTTGACGACCTCCATCTCGCCGCTGGGCGCCACCGCGTCGAGCAGTTCATCGACGAGCTGCTGAGTCTCATCGGTCCGAGCCCGCACCGCCTTGGGTGTAAAGCGTCCGAGTACCAGACGGCGCTGGGCGGCGTGGCGGGGGTCGTCGTGGGCGATCATGTTCGTCTCTTGCGCGGCCGGATAGGCCCGGTAGGAGCCCTGGCTCGAGAAGACGGCGTCGTTCCGTTCGGCCGCCAGCACGTCGGCGTGGCGGGTGAGGGCGTACAGGTCGTTGGCGCGGTCGTGGTACACAGGCTGGTTGGCGCGCATCCAAGCCCAGGTTTTGTGCGGGTTCGACGGGTAAACGCCAGGATCAAGCAAGTCGATGTCCACCCCCTGGTGTCTAGCGCACCGCCTCCCTCCCCGCCCGAAGACGCAGAGGCCCGCCGCAGGCCGCGCTTGACCCGAGGGTCAGGAAGCGGCAGACTGCCCCAACACTCACATTGTGACCGCAGTCACAGCGAGGCTGGGGGGCACTCGAACCGTGGCAAACCACACCAACCGTGACCTTGACATTGCGTCGAACATCGAGGATCCGTTCCTTCGACGATCGGTCAAGACCGCGCTGCACATGCGTCGGTACGCGCCCTTCTACATCTTCACCCTGATTTGGATCGTTGCATTGGCCACGCTGCCGTCGATCGCCAACAGAGGCAACGACAACAATGTGGCCAGCGGCGGCAACGACTTTTCGGCGTCGACGAACTCGGGACTCGATGTCGGCGACGGCACCACCGACGGGTCCACCGACGTGGCTACCGGCGCTGGCTCGACCTCTGGCGGGTCAGCCACCAACACAGGCCGCACCGCGGCAGGCACGGCGAGCCGGCCCCCCGGCGGTGGTGGCGCCACCCCGATCTCGGCCAACCAGGCCAAGGAAGCCATCCAGCGCAACACAGGCAAGACGAGGCTCGGTATCGACTGCACACCCGGCGTCAAGCAGGTGCCGGCCAGCCGCTACGCCACCCCATGCCAGAACGTCTATAACGGCCCCAACGGCGGCGTTACCTCCCGCGGCGTCACAGCCGACAAGATCAAGATTATTCAACGCAAGTTCCCCGACTCGGCCAACTCACGGGCCGTGGATGAGGTCAACTCCGCCGCCGGATTCGCCTCGGCCGACGTCGTCGAAGAAGTGCGCAAGGAGTTCATCAAGTTCTTCAACAAGTCATACGAGTTGTACGGCCGTCAGGTCGACTACTCGGTCTACACCTCCGAAAATGGCGACTCCACCAACGAGGCGCAGTCGAAGGGCAAAGAAGGCGCCTGCCAAGACGCCGAGAAGATTGCCAAGGAGATGAAAGTCTTCGGCGTTCTCGGGGGCTCGACGGTGTTCGGCGAGTGTGCGGCCGAGCGCCAGACCATGGTCTTCACCGCCGGGGCCTACTACCCCGAGAACTGGTACCGGAAGTACCACCCGTACTTGTGGCACACGATCATGGAGTGCGAGCGCATCAGCTACCAGGTGGCTGAGTACATCGGCAAGCGCCTGCACGGCAAGAACGCCAAGTGGGCCGGAGATGCAGTGCTGCGCAACTCCAAGCGCCACTACGGCACCTACGTGCCCGACAACGACGGCTATCAGTCTTGTGTGGAGATCACCAAGCGGGAGATGAGGAACAAGTACGGCGTCACCGACACGGGCGAGCAGTTCAACTACACCCTCGACATCAGCCGGTTCCCCGATCAGGCCGCCAACGCCGCCGTGCAGTTCTCGTCCCGCGGTGTCACCACCGTGATCCTGGCCTGCGACTACATCTCAACCACCGTGCTCACCGCGGCGGCCGAGCGTCAGCAGTGGCGCCCCGAGTGGCTCCAGATCGGCACCGCCCTCAACGACACCGACAACGCGGCCAGGCTGTTCGAGCAGAAGCAGGTCAACGGCCACCTCTTCGGCCCGAGCCAGCTCGGTGCCACGAACAAGTTGATCGGGCCCAACTCCGAGCCCGGCCAGGTGTACAAGATCGCCACCGGCAAGACCATCCCTGAGGGCACCTCGGGCGATTACTACACACTCAGCCTGATGTTCAACCTGCTGCAGGCGGCCGGTCCGGTGCTGACACCAGACAACGCCGGGCGCGGAGCCATGACCATCCCGGCGGGCGGCGCCCCCGACTTCCCGCTCGGGTACTGGTCGTTGCAGGACGGCTCCGACGGCACGCCTGGCGCGGGCGATCACACCGTCGTCGACGACAGCCGCGAGGTCTACTGGGTTTGCCAGGCCACCGAAGGCCAGCCCACCTGCTCCGGCAAGGCGTCCGATCCCTACTTCAACGGACCCGATGGCAATAATGGCACCTTCAAGGAAACCTACGGCGGCAAGCGGTTCCGCAACAACGAGTGGCCCCGCGAGGATCCGCCCATCTACCCGGCGCGGTAGCGAGCTCCACCGCAACTCCACACACCCGAACACCACGACGACGACAGCGGGGGACTCACGTGAACGCCATCCTCGAACGGGCCAAGACGGCCGTCGAGACCATCCGAGAAACACGCCCAGCTAGGGACGGCGGGCTCCCCCCACTGGCCAAGTACGGCGGATGGGCGGTCGGCCTTGTCGCCGCCTACTTCATCGCCCAAGTGGTCCTGCCCCACGGGTTGCCCTTTGGCGTGCTCATCCTGGGCCTGGTGTTCGGGTCGTTCTACGGCTTGGTCGCCATCGGGCTGGTGCTGATCTACCGGGCCAACCGGGTCATCAACTTCGCCCAAGCCGACATCGGGGCGGTGGCTGGCGTGCTGGCCATCCAGTTCAAGATCCACGGCCTCAACTACTGGATGTCGATCTTCCTCGGGCTGGTGATTGCCGGCGCCATGGGTGCGCTCATCAACGTCGCAGTCATCCGTCGCTTCCGAAACGCCCCACGCCTGATCGTGGCCGTGGCCACCATCGGCGTAGCCCAGATCCTGTCGGGTATCGCCATCATCATCCCGCTGGTGTGGAACGGATCCGGCACCTTCACCACACCGTTCGACTTCACGTTCCGCATCCACCCTGCGGTCTTCACCGGCAACCACTTGGTGGCCATGATCGCGGTGCCGATCATCATGCTCGGCGTCATCGCCTTCCTGCGGTTCACCGACTACGGCATCGTCATCCGCGCCGCGGCCGAGAACGGCGACAGGGCCGGCCTGCTCGGCATCCCCGTCCCCCGCCTTTCGACCATCGTGTGGGCGCTGGCCGCCGTGCTCTCCGCGGTAGCGGTCATGCTGCGGGTCCCCATCCTCGGATTCACCTCGTTCCTGAGCGTGTCGGGTGCCGGCAACGCGCTGCTGCTGCGCACCCTGGCCGCCGCCGTCATCGGCCGCATGGACAACATGCCCCGCACCGTCGCCGCCGCGCTTGCCATCGGCGTGTTCGACCAGGCCGCCGTGTGGCAGGTGCCTCGCACCACCGTCGTCGACGCCATGCTCGTCGTGGTGATCCTCCTCGCCTTGTTCGTGCAGCGAGGTTTCTTCAACCGAGCCGCCGAGACCGGCATCTCCACCTGGCGCTCCATCAAGGAAGTGCGCCCCATCCCCAACGAGCTGGCCAGCCTGGCCGAGGTCAAGTGGACCTTCCGGGCGCTCAAGCTTGCCTTGCTGGTCTTCGTGCTCACCTACCCGCTGTACGCCCAGCCGTCCCGTGAGGGAGCGATGACGCTGGTCTTCATCTACTCGATGATCGCGGTGTCGCTGCTGGTGTTGACGGGCTGGGCTGGCCACATCAGCCTTGGCCAGTTCGCGCTGGTTGGCTTCGGGGCGGCCGCCACCTCTGTGCTGTACGGCAGACACGGGCTCGACTTCACGTTGGCCATGTTGGGCGGAGTCGTCTGCTCCGCCCTCGTGGCGCTGATTATTGGCATACCGGCATTGCGCATCCGCGGGCCGTACCTCGCGGTGACGACATTGGCGTTCGCGGTGACGTCGTCGACCTTCTTCCTGGAGGACCGGTATCTGCCCTGGTTCGTCGAGTCGTCGATCACACGGCCGGTGCTGTGGGGGCGTCTCCCGCTCGAAGAGTCGTGGCAGCTCTACTTCTTCTCGTTAGCCGGCTTGGTCTTCACCATGTGGGTGGCAAAGAACCTCCGCAACAGCCACACCGGACGTGTGCTTATCGCCGTACGAGACAACGAGATCCAGGCCGAGGCCAACACCATCAACGCGACCAGAGCCAAGTTGATGGCCTTCGTCATCTCCGGCGCGATGGCGGGTCTTGCCGGCTCGATGTATGTCGTCAGCCAGGGCGGCCTCAACACCGACAGCTTCGACGCCGCGGTCAGCATCAAGTTGTTCTCGATGGTGGTCATCGGCGGTCTGGGCTCCATCCCCGGTGCGGTGCTCGGCGCGGCCTATGTGCGGTCAGCCGAGTTCTTCTTCCCCGCCGGCTGGTCGTTCCTCGCTACCGGGTTCGGCATCCTGTTCCTGCTGATGTTCCTGCCCGAGGGGCTGGGCGGGCTCATGTACCGCATCCGCGATCGATTCCTCCGGGCCGTGGCAAAACGTCGCGGGATCCTCGTGCCCAGCCTGATCGCCGACAAGCGGGTCGTGGTCGAAGACGCACCCATCGTCATCGACACCGCGCTCGGTGGCCTCAGCGGACGAACACCGGTCGGTGTCGGCGCTGATCCCGGAGGCGACCACGGGGCGGGCAACGGCCACCCCGGCGCCACGACGACCACCGACAACGCCCGAAAGAGGAGCTGACCGATATGGCCGAGCCCCACAAACCTCGCCGTCGGAGCCGACGAGCCGAGGCCGTCGAGGACGTCCTCGACGACGCCATGCCGATGTTCGAGAACACCGAGCATCGTCCGCTCGATGACACCGACGCCCTGGGCGATCCCGCCGGGGTGCTGCCGGAGGGTGGCTCCGGTGACCCGCCCGACGAAGACCTTTCGTTCTGGCAGTCGCTCAACCTGAAGAAGATCGCCGGCAAGGACGGGGTGACTCCCCTTGCGGTGCTTTTCGGGCTGAACGCGGTCGACGAACTCGACCGAGCCGCCTTCTCGACACTTCTGCCGGAGGTCCGTGACGCCTTCGGCTTCGACCTCCAGGGCATCCTCACGCTGACCGTCGTGGTCACGGTGGTGAACCTCGTCCTGGAGTTGCCCATCGGCTATATCGCAGACCGCAAGAACCGAGTGCAGATCGCTGCCGGTGGAGCCTTTTTGTGGGGCATTTTCAGCATGGCGACCGGGTTGGCCATCGGGCTCACCAGCCTTGGATTGCTTTACTTCTCTCGCATCGGCTCGGCGGTGGCCAAGAACCTGAACACCACCCACCGCAGCCTGCTCTCCGACTACTACCCCATCGAGAGCCGGGCCAAGGTGTTCTACGCCCACGGCTTCGCCAACAACCTGGGCCAAATCACCGGACCCCTCGCTGCTGGCCTGCTTGGCTACTTCTTCGCAGCCGAGGTCCCGTTCTTCGTGCTGGCCTTCCCCACGTTCGCCCTGGTCGTCGTCGCGATCACCCGGCTCAAGGAGCCCAAGCGGGGCGTGTATGAGCGCCTTCGGGCCGGCGCCGATCAGGCAACCGCTGAGACCGAAGAGCAAGCCGCCGGTTTCGCTGAGACCTTCCGGGTGCTCTTCAACAACAAGTCGGCCCGGCGTATCTACTACTCCCTGCCGTTCCTCACCGCCTCGACCATCGGTCTGGGCAGCATCCTCAGCCTGTTCTACGAGGACGTCTACAACGCCAACTCTCTTCAGCGTGGTGGCATCCTGTTCGGCGCCGAGTTCATGCAGATCGTGGGCATCATCTTCGGTTTCAGCTACATGCAGAAGGTGATGAGCCGCGACCCCGGCAAGGTCATGAAGCTCCTCGCCGTGGCAGCCATCTTCTATTCGGCCTGCCTCCTAGCAATCGCCGCGTCACCAAACATCTGGGTGGCCATCGGCGCGCAGGCAATCGGTTCAGGCGCCAACGCAGTGCTCGGCCCCGGCGTGCTGGCAGTCATCAGCCTGGTGATCCCGCCACGAATGCGCTCGCTTGGATTTGCCACGGGCGCGGTGTGGTTCTTGTTGGGGACGCCGATCGTGATCTTCGTGGGCGGCATTGGCGACAGCTTCGGTCTCCGGTGGGGACTGGTGGTCTTCATTCCGCTCTACCTCATCGGCTCATTCCTGTTGTCGTCGGCCGGCGGTCCGCTCAACGACGACATCAGGAAGGTCGAGCAGTCGGCCCTCACCCAGGCCGAAGCCCGCAAGCGGCGCCTCGACGGTGATCCGCAGATGCTCATCGTTCGTGGCCTCGATGCCGGTTACGACCAGACACAGATCCTGTTCGACATCGACTTCGAAGTGTCCGACGGCGAGATCATCGCCTTGCTCGGCACCAACGGTGCGGGCAAGTCGACGTTGCTGAAGGCCATCTCCGGCATCATCCAGCCCCAAGCTGGCGCCATCATCTTCGATGGCCAGGACATCACCAACTCCGACGCCATCCAGTCGGCCCACCTCGGGATCGCCCAGGTCCCCGGCGGCCGGGGCATCTTCCCTGGCTTAACGGTGGCTGAGAACCTTCGAGCTGCTGGTTGGATGTATCGAAAGGACAAGGAATATCTCGACGACGCCACCAAGCGTGTGCTCGAATACTTCCCCATCCTCGAGCGTCGGTGGAACACCGCGTCGGGGTCGCTCTCGGGCGGCGAGCAACAGATGCTCTCGCTGGCCCAGGCGTTCATTGCCCGCCCGAAGCTGCTGATGATCGACGAGTTGTCGCTCGGCTTGGCCCCCACCATCGTCGAGCAGCTCCTCGACATCGTCCGCGCCATCCACGACCAGGGCACGACCATCATCCTCGTGGAGCAGTCGGTCAACGTTGCCCTCCGGCTTGCGAAGCGAGCCGTGTTCATGGAGAAGGGCGAGATCCGGTTCTTCGGAGACACCGAGGAGCTTCTGGCCCGGCCCGACATTCTCCGTTCGGTCTTCCTCCAAGGCGCCCAGGCGGGGATGGACCTTGGGGCTGGGGACAACGCTGACAAGCCCGCGGTGTTGCAGACGGCGGCCGCTCGCAAGGCCGATGCCGCCCGGCGCGACGCACTCCTGGAGCGACCGGTCATCCTCCGAGTCGACAACCTGGTGAAGCGATACGGCGGCGTAACCGCGGTCAACGACGCCACCTTCGAGTTGCACGACGGTCAGATCCTCGGGCTCATCGGGCCGAACGGCGCCGGCAAGACCACCATCTTCGACCTGATCTCCGGGTTCACACCCCTCGACGGCGGCCGGGTCTTCTTTGGCGACACCGAGATCACCACTTGGGAGCCACACCGCCGAGCACGTATCGGCCTCGGACGGTCGTTCCAGGACGCCCGCCTCTGGCCATCGCTAACCGTCGCCGAATCGCTGGCCACATCGCTGGCCCAAACCGTTGAGATCACCTCGCCGTTGCCGGCCGCCTTCGGCCTGCCCGCAGTGCAGGATTCCGAATCCATCATCTTCGAGCGTGTCGAGGGACTGATCGCGTTGCTCGGATTGCAGGCGTTCCGTGACAAGTTCATCTCCGAGTTGTCGACCGGTTCGCGCCGGATGGTCGAGATCGCCACGCTGATCGCGAATGAGCCAAAGGT
>JBPCMH010000308.1:0-4018 GCA_051002495.1 Acidimicrobiales bacterium | reverse complement strand
CGCTTGGGCCTGTGGGCCTCCAGCGCTTCGAGGTACCGGCGGACCGATCGGCCCTGGTTTCGTCCTTCGGCGAGAGCGGCCTTGTGCTCACCAGACATGGGCGTTCGGTTCGGATTTGTGGGCATGGCGATCATCGTATTTGACCATTGGCGCCTACGCGCCTGGAGCGGGGAGCGGGGGTAGGGCGAGATCACACCGCAAGCCAGGAAATTCCGTGTATACCTCTGGGCAGTACGGTACTCCGCTTGGTACATTGCGGGGCCGTGCGGAAGGTCGGCGCTGACTCGGAGCCATCGGTGGTGCGAAAGCTCGTATCCACATCCACGGTCGGTGACGTCGGTTCTGGGCAGGAACCAGGCCGCCCGACGAAATCCCGTAGGCTTACATCACCGCTGCTCGGTCAATCGGTGGTGCACAACCTGCCCGTTTCGCTCAACAGCTTCGTCGGCCGTGCGCGGGAGCGCAGCCAGGTGAGCGAGTTGCTGCGCTGCTCGCGTCTCGTGACCTTGGCCGGTGTCCCTGGGGTGGGTAAGACGCGGCTGGCCCTCGAGGTCGCGAGCGAACTGGTCGATCGGCATCATGATGGCGCTTGGCTAGTCGAGCTGGCCAGCATCACCAACCCTGATCTTGCCCCTCATGCCGTGGCGGCAGCGCTCGGCATTGATGAGCGGCGGGGGGCGGCTCTCACCGACGGCATCGTTGACGAGTTGGCCGACAGGCGCCTGCTCTTGGTTCTCGACAACTGCGAGCATCTGCTGAGCGGCACCACGAGGCTGGCTGGGACACTGTTGCGTTCGTGCCCGGGCCTCACCATCCTCGCCACGAGTCGCGAGCCATTGGGCATTGACGGTGAGTTGGTCTGGCGAGTCCAGCCCCTCGAGGTACCCATGTCAGGCGAACCGTTTCTGAGGTACGGCCTCGACTACAGCGCCGTGCGCCTGTTCGTCGAGCGAGCCGCGAACCGTCGGCCAGGATTCCGCCTCACGACGGAAGACTCGCCGGCCGTAATCGAGATCTGTAACCGCCTCGACGGAATCCCGTTGGCCATAGAGCTAGCCGCGGCGCGGACCGATGTGCTCTCGCCTGACGAAATCCTGCAGCACCTTGATCATCCCCTTCGCCTGTTGGATACACGCAACCGGAGCGAGCCCTCGGTCCACAAGACGCTCAAGGCCACCCTCGACTGGAGCTTCTTGCGTCTCCTCCCGGCCGAGGCGACTCTCATTGGACGTCTCTCGGTGTTCGCCGGCAGTTGGAAGCTGGAAGCCGCTGAAGCCGTCTGCAGCGGCGGCAAGA
This sequence comes from Acidimicrobiales bacterium, assembly GCA_051002495.1. Lineage (GTDB taxonomy): Bacteria > Actinomycetota > Acidimicrobiia > Acidimicrobiales > CADCTF01 > JBPCMH01. Next base: position 2,722 of record JBPCMH010000308.1, on the reverse strand, counting down.
TCCCAACCGAAGCGGTCTTGGGACTTGTCGATGCGTTGGTGAGGAAATCGCTTGTCACAGCCGACTTCGGTGGTCTTGAAACCCGCTATCGCCTCCTTGGCATCATCCGTGCGCATGCCGGGCGCTGGCTTGACGACCCCGCGGAGCGCACGAGGGTCAGTGACGCTCATTGTCGTTGGTACCTCAGTCAGGCCGAAACAGCGGATCAGGGACATGGTGAGGTTCTTGGGCGCCTGGACCCTGAGCGCGACAACCTGGGCGCTGCCTTTGAGTGGGCTCTGGCCCAGGCCAACCCCGACTCGGCGCTGCAGTTGAGTTCGTCGCTCGTGTCATTCTGGGAAGCCCGCGGGGAGTTGGAGAAAGGGCGCAGTTGGCTGACACGTGCATTGGCGGTGAGGGCCGTAGGATCGCCCCGCTTGCGAGCCAGAGCACTGTGGGGTGCAGGCCTGCTGGCGAGCCTGGCCGGTGACGACGCGACGGCAGTCCCGCTAGCCGAACAGAGCCTTGCTCTGGCCAGGGAACAAGAGGACCTCTGCATCGCTCGGCGGAGGTTGTCCCGTTGACCGTGGAACTTGGGTGGCTCTCCTGTGGTGATCATACGGGTGGGGTGGGACAGTCAGTCAGTCAGTCAGCTGGCGTCGGCGAGCGGCCGGCGGGCTTGGATGGTGGCGGTGATGGCGTGGGCGAGTTGGTCGAGCTGCCGGTAGCCCTTGACCCGCCGGTACTGCGCTTCGGCGGCGAGCATCCCGGCGGCGGCCCAGCGCAGGCGCATGTCGCCGCCCTGCCAGCGTTTCACGTTGCGGGCATGGACCTTGATGATGTCGACCGTGGACTCCATCGGGTTCGTCGTGGCGAGCGTGCGGGCCAGGGTGCCGGTCACGCCGAGCCTGTTGATGGTGACGGTGTCGGTGAGGCCTTCGCGGAGCGAGGCGGCGGCGTCGGGGTGGGTGCGTTCGATCTTGGCGGCCAGGTTCCGCAGCGCCCGTTCGGCCTCGTCGCCGTCGGGCATCTTCCACGCCCGGTTGAGGTCGCGGTTCACCCAGGCGTGCTGGTCGGCGGGCAACAGGGCGATGATGTTGCGGCGCTTGTGTTCGCGGCATCGCTGTACCAGGGCCACGTCGCCCCACTTGTCGCGCACGGCGTGGTAGATGGCCTTGCCGCCGTTGATCACAAACAACACGCCCGCGGCCGGGTCGAGCCCGCGGTCTTCGAGGTTGTCGAGCAGCCGGCCACAGACGGCCTTGTTCTCGGTGGTGCCGTGCATCACCGACAACGGCACCTTGTTGCCGTCGGCATCGACGCCGAGCGCTCCCACCAGGGTCTCATCGCCGAACCCGAACCCGTCGATGTACACGACCAGCCAGCGGCGGTCATCGAGGGGGCGGGACCGGAACTCGACCAGGCGGGCCTTGGTGGCGGTGATGAACCTGCGGCTCACCGCCGAGCGCGACGTCGAGCTCGTGGCCTCCGTGACCGCAACGCCGGCGGGCTCCAGCACGGTCGCGTAGCCGCGTGTCGACACGCCCGCCAGCATCGAGGCGACGGTGTGCTCGCACAGCAGGTCGCGGCTAGCGACCGCCGCCCACGTCGCCAACGGCACCTCCCCGGTGCCGTCGACGCTGCGCACCCGGGGCTTGCGCACGTCGATCATGCGGCCGCCCATCGGCACCTTGGCCGGGTCGGTGCCGTGCCGCACCGCAGTCCGGCCCGGGTCGTGGCGGCCCCTCACTCCGGCCACCGCGGTGACGTTGGCGTCGAGCAGCTGATCGAACACCTCCAGCCCGACCGCCACCGCGGCAGCCAACAGGCCCTCGTGCATCCGGGCAGTGAACAGCTCGAGCTCGTCGCTGACCCGCCCGGTCAGCGCATCTGGCAGGCCCGAGCCGGCCAGATCGACCAGACCCAGCCCGGGCACCAACCGCAGATCAGCGGCGCGCTCGGACGGCATCTTCGTGTGAGACTTCGACATGGTGGTCCTCCTCTTCGGAACGGATGGTCTTGACAACCTCAGCCTGCCCTCAGGGCAGTACCGAGGCGGAGGACCACCTCTCAAGTTCCACGGAGCTCGGGACAACCTCCTCCCGGACCGCCCCCGACGTTACGACCGATCCCCGCCGTCGTCGACCGTCACCATCAACGCGCCCAACAACGACCACGAGAACCCCTTGACGCACAAAGAGGGATCAGAGTGCCCGCCCGGAGGGACAAGGGCTAGCGATACCGCATTTCTTGTTCTTGGTGGTTGACGTCGGAGCGCAGAGAAGGTCGAGGAGGCGCGCTAGCTGTTGGCGTGTGTTCGACCGCATCGCCGCCGTTGCCGCCCGGGCTGGGTGTGTGAGCCGGTGCGACGCGGTGGTCGCCGACTCGCACGCTCTCGCCTGCCCGCTCGTCGAGGGCGCTCTCGAGCGCGTTGACCAACGAGAGCCGTGGCCTGGGGTGGTGCGCCGCCGGCAGCTCGAGAAGGGCTACACCCCAGGCCAGGCGGATGAGGCCGCGCTGGCTGGAAGCGAGCTGGCCTTCGTTGGCGAGGGCGTCCCAGTCGAGCGAGGCCCCGCTGTCGGTCGGCCGCTAGGACTCGTGGAGGTCCTGGCGGGTCGACCGGACCTAAGCGAGGAAAGGCCCAACGTGTCGGGGTGCTCATCGCGGTGGAGGTGCTGTGCCGGCATGGGGGCTCTTGGCTCTGATGCTACGCGGGGGCTATGACTGCCAGGGAGTCGATGAT
>JBPCMH010000307.1:0-2759 GCA_051002495.1 Acidimicrobiales bacterium | reverse complement strand
CCATTACCTGGGGCGGGCCAAGGACATGTTGAAGGTGGGGGGCGAGAACGTGGCCGCCATCGAGATCGAGAGCTACTTGGCGACGCACCCGGCAGTGTCGATCGCCCAGGTCGTGGGAGTACCCGATCCCCGCTACGTCGAGGTCCCGGCGGCGTTTCTCGAACTCAAGCCGGGGGCCTCGGTCACCGAGGACGAGATCATCGCCTTCTGCACCGGTGCCCTGTCGGGCTTCAAGGTGCCGCGGTACGTGCGTACCGTCACCCAATGGCCGATGTCGGCCACGAAAGTGCAGAAGTTCCGCCTGCGCGACCTCTTGGTGGACGAGCTGACAGGGGACCCGTCGCCCAAACCATCGACGGGGCCCGCTACGTTCGCGGCCATGCCGGACCCGAGGAACCCTTAGTGGCGCGCCCCAGTCGCTGGAACGAGATCGTCGACGCAGCCGCGAATCTCTTCCGCGAGAAGGGTTTCGTGGCGACATCGTTGGAGGACATCGCCCGCGAGGTGGGCATGTACAAAGGCAGCCTCTACCACTACATCAAGTCCAAGGAGGACCTGTTGTTCGCCGTCGTGCGCGAACCGGCCGAGCAGATCCTCAACGATCTACGCGAGTTGGCCCAGCTCGACCTGCCGCCGTCGGAGAAGATCCGGAGGGTCACCCGGTCCCACGTCCGGGTGCTCGAGGAGCACTTCACCTATTGCTCGGTGTACCTCGAAGAAGTGGCCGGCCGGCACCGCTCCGAGGAGTGGTCGGCGATGGACCGCGAGTATGTGCAGGCCATCGTCGACGTCATCGCCGAGGGTCAGCAACGGGGCGAGTTCGGCCGCTCGCTCGACGCCCGCACGACCACCTTGGCCCTCATCGGATCGCTCAACTGGCTGACCCACTGGTACCACCCCGGCGGTGAGCTGAAGGGCGCCGAGATCGCCGACCGGTACTGCGACATCTTCCTGATGGGCATGCTGAGCCGGTCGACCGTCTGAGGGACCCGGCTCCCATCGATTCCATCCGCCTGCACGACGAGGACTGTGCCCGTGATCCGTTGCCGGTCTGGAGCGAGCTCCGCGAGCATCATCCCGTGTTCCACGACACCGTGGAGGACATCTCCGTCCTGAGCCGCCACGACGACGTCCGGTGGGCCTTCACCGAGGCCGAGCTGCTCAGCAACCAGGTGTACGCCCGCACCGTGGGCAAAGTGTTCGGCCCGTCGTCGCCGACCTGCCCCACCCACGGTCGCGCGGTGCTGTCAGTCCGGCCCGGACGGCCAAGCGATGGCGGCCGGTCTCGGTATGGTCGGCGCGGCCAAGCGCTCGGCACCTTGACACTTATCGATTATCGGTCTATCGTTTCTCGATAGCAACGATATTCGATAATGGTTCTCCATAACTAGCACACCAACGCCAACGCGGTCGATCCGCTTCCTCGCGGGTCTGTCGACGCTCCTCCTCATGCTCTCATTTGCGGCCGCCGCTTTCCTTCTCCCCGGTGTGACCTTCGGCGCGACGCCTGGCGCCTACGACGCCGCGGTGCACGCCAGCGTGCCGGCGAGCCACATCGCCGACCTGCCGCCCGGCACCGTCTCGCCCGACCACGTTGACGTCGTCGTCCGGGTCCGCCACGCGACCATCACGCAGCGTCGGTGGCAGGCGGCACGCGACCTCGCCCAAGTGCCCGTGCTCATCGCTGCGGTCTGGCTGCTCCGCGGCGTGCTCCGTTCGGTGCGGGACGCCGATCCGTTCACGCAGAAGAACGTAGAACGGCTGCGGGCGCTTGCGGTCGTCGTCCTCGTCGGACTGCCGATCGCGGGCTTCGTCAGCTCGATGTTCGCCAACGAGCTCGCTCTGAGCGCAGGCCTTGACGGACCCGGCACGGCCGTGGGGATCCCCGGCAATGCCGTCCTGAGCGGTCTGGCGCTCTTCGCTCTCGCCGAAGTGTTCGCCCGAGGCGTTGCGTTGCGCGACGACCTGGAAGGCACCGTCTGAGTGGCCGCCGTCTCCGAGTACGGGGTCGCCGTCCACCTCGACGAGCTACTCGAGGACCGCGGCATGACGCTGACCGAGTTGGCGGACCTCGTCGACGTGACCGTCGTGAACTTGTCTGTATTGAAGAACGGGCGCGCCAAGGCCGTGCGCTTCTCGACCCTTGCGGCGCTCTGCAGCGCGCTCGACTGTCAGCCGGGCGACCTCCTGTCGTGGAGTGAGTAGGGCCTCAGCGCAACGCTGGTTAACCACCCACGACCGCCGACTCTGTCCTCCAACGAAATGAGGCACTTATCTAGAGTCCGAACCGCCTGTTGGACCGGCATTATGGGCTAGCCGGCGGGGGTACGCGCTGACCCAGTCCCTGGCGGTGACACCAGATGAGCACGCGTGGGTCCCTGCGCCAGGCTTTCAGGCTGCCTGCCCGGGCGCGTTTAGCCTGGTCATGGGCTTACACCGTCGGTAACGATCGCAAGGTAGTCCCCGTCGTCGGGCGCTCCCGCTCACGCTGACGGTGCCCAACAGTGAGGAGGACCCGCGACCGCAAAGGTGAGCACAGTCTGGCGGTACGGCAGTCGGCTGCGCCCGCTCCGGCACTTCGGCCACACGCTCGGCTGCTGCTGCCTCACGTTCTCGGGCGTGTGTTCTGGGACACCGGTGTCGTCGGCGAGCGCGCCCCGAGCCGCCGATATGCAGGGCCCGATCCCGCGCTCGCGCGAGCAAGCGTGGAAGTGCGCGGAGTGGCAGGGGCGCGCCACCCAACCGGCGATAGGGCGTGC
>JBPCMH010000306.1:0-4591 GCA_051002495.1 Acidimicrobiales bacterium | reverse complement strand
ACTACGACGCGTCGGTGATCGATCGTGTGGTCATGGTGAGCGACCGCGACTCGTTCCACACGGCACGCCGCATCACCCGAGAAGAGGGCATCCTGGTTGGCGGATCATGTGGCACCGCGGTCTGGGCTGCCGTTGAGGTGGGCAAGGAACTCAGCCATGAGGCGGTCATCGTGGTGATCCTCCCTGACTCGGGGAGGGGTTATCTGTCCAAGCTCTACAACGACGCGTGGATGGCCGACTACGGATTCCTGCGGGCCAGCGGTCCCACCATCGGCGACGTCCTGGCCGCCAAGGGAGCCCACCTTCCGCGGCTGGTGCACGTGCATCCAGACGAGACGGTGCGCTCCGCGATCTCGATCCTGCGCGAGTACGAGGTCTCGCAGATGCCGGTGGTGTCGGCCAGCGTGCCCGAAGCCGACGGCACCCACGCCGACTTCGTGTTTGCTGACGTCGTTGGGTCGGTGACCGACCGCGATCTGATGGAGCGAGCCTTCGACGACGCGTCGATCCTCGACGCGCCCGTGTCGTCGGTGATGGGAGCGGCCCTCCCAGCTCTCGGAGCCGGCGAGGAGGTTGCCGACGCCGTTGCCGCGCTCGAAAGCGCCTCCGCGGTGATCGTCGTCGACGCCGGACGACCCACCGGCGTGCTCACCCGATCCGACCTCCTCGACTTCCTCGTCACGAAGGGGGCCCAATGACCGAGCGAGCTCACGAGGACGGCTTCGAGACCAGGGCCATCCACGTCGGCCAGGAGCCCGACCCGCAGACCGGCGCGGTGGTGCCACCCATCTCGCTGGCGACCACGTTCGCCCAGGAGTCCGTTGGCGTGCACAAGGGGTTCGAGTACTCGCGCTCGGGAAACCCCACCAGGGCCACCCTGGAAACCTGTCTGGCCGACCTCGAAGGCGCGGAGGTTGGAATGGCCTTCGCCAGCGGACTGGCTGCGGAGGACGCCATCATCCGCGCGCTCGGCGCCGACGCCCACATCGTCCTTCCACCAGACGCCTACGGGGGCACCTACCGGCTCATCGCGCTGGTCCACGGCGACGCGGGCGTGACGTCCACGCCCGCCGACCTGACCGATCTCGACGCCCTGGCTGCGGCCTGGACCGACAACACCAAAGCCGTCTGGCTGGAGAATCCGTCCAACCCCACCCTGACCGTCATCGACATCGCCGCGGTCACCGAGTTTGCCCACGAGCGCGGCGCGATCGTGGTCGCCGACAACACCTTCGCCACGCCTTACTTGCAGCAGCCGCTCGAGTTGGGCGCCGACGTGGTCGTGCCCTCGGCCACGAAGTACCTCGGGGGGCACTCCGACGTGGTCGGCGGCTTCATCGCCATCAATGAAGGGCCGCTGGCCGAGAAGCTGCGCTACCTCCAGAACGCCGCCGGCGCGGTGCCGTCGCCGTTCGACTGCTACCTCGTCCTGCGCGGCGTCAAGACGCTGGCGCTGCGCATGGACCGCCACTGTGTCAACGCCAGGGCTGTCGTGGAGATGCTCGTCGACCATCCTGCTGTCGAGCGGGTTCTGTGGCCGGGTCTGGCGGACCATCCCGGCCACGACATCGCACAGAAGCAGATGCGGGACTTTGGCGGCATGGTCTCATTCGTCTGCGCGGGCGGCGAGGCCGCTGCGCTTGAGGTCGTCACCCGCACCCGGCTGTTCACCCTGGCCGAGTCGCTGGGCGCAGTCGAGAGCCTCATCGAGCACCCCGGGCGCATGACCCATGCCAGCGTGGCCGGCTCCCCCCTGGAGGTCGACAGCGGTCTCGTTCGCCTCTCCGTCGGCGTCGAGACGACCGACGACCTCGTCGCCGACCTCAACCAGGCCCTCGACCGCCTCAGCTGACCGCGGTCACCTCACGATGGCCCGAGACGCTTTGACACCAGGAGCGGCGCGCGTCTGGTCACGTTCCTGGTGTCAAAGCTCGGTTCCTGAGCTGAAAGCCGCTGGTCGCGTACGGAACGGGGCAAGGTAGCCTGCCGGACCATGGCCGAACGTTGGACCGCTCAATGGCGGGAGTTGTACGCCGAGGTGGTCACCAACAACCTCTGTACGGGATGCGCGGGCTGCGTGGTGGCCTGTCCCCACGACGTCCTCGGCTACGACGACACCAACGGCGTTTACAAGCCGTTCCACCTCGAAACCGAGCTCGGCGCGGCGGACTGCGGGCACGGGATCAAGGGCTGCACCTCCTGCACTCGGGCGTGCCCGCGGTTCAGGGCGTGGGAGCCCGAAGCCGATCAATTCCTATTCGGCCGAGACCGCGCCGTCGACGAGGTGGACGGGATCGCCAAGGACATCATCCTGGCCAGGGCCTCAGACAAGTTCGTCCACGAGGTCGGCCAAGACGGTGGGCTCGTGTCGGCGATGCTCATCTGGTGTCTAGAGAACGGCTACATCGATGCTGCCCTCGTCTCCTACCTGGAAGGCGACGGCTCGACGTGGAAGGCCATCCCGGGCGTGGCGCGCACCCGAGAGGAGGTGCTGGCCTCGGCGGGCAGCCGTTACACCTATTCGGCCAACACGATGGCCTACGGCGAAGCCGTCGATGCCGGCGCCGAGAAGATCGCACTCGTCGGCATGTCGTGTCAGTCGTCGGCGCTACCGATCATGGGTGCCCGCAAGGCCGGCAAGGTGGCACGCAAGTTCGCGCTCAACATTGGCCTGCTGTGTTCCAAGACGTTCGACGACGCCATCTTCGAGGAGCTCTTCGAAGCCAAGTACGGCTTGAAGAAGGCCGAGATAAAGAAGATGAACATCAAGGGCGTCTTCCAGATCTGGATGAACAACGGTGATTACCACGAAGTGCCGCTCAAGGAGTGCCACGCTTGGACCCGAGAAGGGTGCAAGACGTGTCCTGACTTCGCGGCAGAGCACGCCGACATATCCACCGGCGGTATCGGCGCCTTCAACGATTGGACCCTCACCATCGTGAGGACTGAGCTCGGCCGAGAGATCCTTATGAAGATGCTGGAGCAGGGCGTCATCTACGGACGGCCCGGAGACGACGATCCTGGCGCGATCGCGCTCCTCCGCAAGCTCAGCGTGAAGAGTCGGAAGCGCTGGCCCGAAACCGAGATCGCCGCCCCGCGTCTCATCCCCGCGCCAAAGCCCAAAGCACCAGCCCCGTCGTCCTGAGATGTCCGACGCCCCCCAACGTGCGCTCAGCACTGCCGCGCCGCACCTTCTCCTTGAGGGACTCTCCGACGCCGTCATCGCCGCCGACGATGATGGGCAGATCGTGTACGCCAACCCATCGGTCGGTCGGCTGCTCGGGTGGGCGCCTTCCGACCTGATCGGTCGACCCCTTCGCACGATCATCCCCGAGGACCTGCGCGACGCCCACGTCGAGGGCTTCGAACGATTCCTCCGCACCCGCGAGCCCAAGATCATCGGTCGCGCGGTCGCCGTGCCCGCCTTGGCCAAGGACGGCGAGATCCGCCAGGTCGAGCTCACTCTTAACGCGGTCCCAGTCGGCAATGGCACCGTCTTCGTCGGATCCCTCCGCGACCTCAGCGACAGCATGGAGGCCGAGCGGCATCGCAACCTGTCGAGCTATCTGCGCGCCGTGGCCGACATGGCCGTCACCCTTGGGCTCTCCGGTGACGCGCGCACCCTTGATGAAGCCGCTCCTATCGTCCTCAACATCCTGGGGGACGCCTTGGGTTGGCAAGTGGGCGACGTCTGGTTGGTGGAGCCCGATGGCGGGGTCCGATGTTCAGCGGCGTGGTGCAGGTCGGAAGCGTTCAGGGATTTCATTGACGCCTCCACCGGCACGCGCTTCGAGGCGGGTACCGGGCTACCGGGGAGAGTCGCCCAGCGCGGCGAGCCCCTGTGGATCAGCGATGTCGCAACGGATCGGAATTTTCCCCGGTCGCCCCAGGCCGCGGCCCTCGGGCTCCACGGCGGGTTCGGGTTCCCGATCAAGGCCCGCGGCGAGGTGCTCGGAGCAATCTCGTTCTTCACCCACGACGTTCGCGAGGCCGACGACGATCTCCTGTCGGTGATGGCTGCGGTCGGCGCCGCGCTCGGCGAGTTCATCCTCCGGGAGCGAGCCGAGGCGGCCTCGAGGTTTCGATCGGCCATCCTGACGGCCGAAGCAGAAGCCATCATCGACGCCATCATCGTGGTTGGCCCCGACGGCACGCTGCTTACGTGGAACGACAAGTTCGTCGACCTGACCGGCATCAGCCCCGAACAGCTCCGAGACGACGGGCTCCAGGCGCTCCTCGGCGCGGCCGGCCGCCTCGTGGTTGACAGCGACGACCTGGGCAACCTCGCTCTCGACGTAAGCCGCGACCCCGATGCCACGGTTCGGCGAGAGTTTGCATTTGCCGACGGCAAAGTCGTCGACCTGTACACCGCGCCGCTCCGCGATCACACGACCGACTACGGCCGGGCGTTCTACCTCCGCGACATCACTGAGCAGAAGCAAGCGGAGCAGCGAGCGGCGGCGCTGGCCCGATCACTCCAGGCCAGCCTGCTCCCTCCCACCGACCCCGAACTACCCGGTCTTGATGTCGCGGCTCGGTATTCCGCGGCCGAGATCGGCATCGACGTCGGCGGCGATTTCTACGACGTGTT
>JBPCMH010000305.1:0-11054 GCA_051002495.1 Acidimicrobiales bacterium | reverse complement strand
ACCCGACGGTCGCGTTCTACGAGTGCGGGAAGGGGGGCTGGATACACCTCCACGGCGGATTCCCCGCTCTCGAGGCCGGCACCCGACAGCTGTTGGGCTGCACGGCACACGACGACCGTGAGGCCATCGCCGACGCGGTCAGCCGATGGGATGCCGCCGACCTCGAGGATGCGTTGGCCGCGGCAGGGCTCTGCGGCGCGCGGGCTCGCACCCCTGAGGAGTGGCTGGCCCACGACCAGGGGGCTGCGCTCGCCGACCTGCCCGTGGTCGAGGTCCTCCGCATCGGTGAGGCCGACCCCCGCCCGTTGCCTGCGGCCGACCGCCCATTGCGCGGCGTACGGGTGCTCGACCTCACCCGGGTGCTGGCCGGGCCCACCGCGGGGCGGACCTTGGCCGCCCATGGTGCTGATGTGCTCCGGGTGGGATCGCCTCACCTGCCCAGTATCGAGCCGTTCGTGATTGACACCGGCCACGGCAAGCGCTCCTGCCATCTCGACCTCGACACCAGGGCCGGCGCTGACACGCTGCGCTCGCTGGTGGCTGAGGCCGACGTGTTCACCTCCGGCTACCGGGCCGGCTCGCTCGACAAACGTGGGTTCGGACCGGAAGCCCTCGCCGCGATTCGGCCGGGGCTGGTCTATGTGTCGATCAATGCTTACGGCTATGTCGGACCTTGGCGAGAACGCCCCGGGTGGGAGCAGTTGGCTCAGACTGCGACGGGCGTCGCGGTCGAACAGGGCTCGTCCGCTCGACCCCAGCTTCTTCCGGCCGCAGCCACCGACTACACCACCGGGTACCTCGCGGCCTACGGAGCAATCGTCGCCCGTCACCGACAAGCGACCGAGGGCGGGAGCTGGTGGGTGCGGGTGTCGTTGGCCCAGACCGCGATGTGGGTGCTCCGCGCCGGATCGATCGCGGAGTCCGACGCAGGCTCACCAGCCGGGCCGGGGGATTTGGCCGAGCACATGATCGAGTCCGACACGGCGTGGGGTCAGCTGACCCACCTTGGCCCGGCGCTTCACATGAGCGTCACCCCGCCGGTCTGGGAGCGACCAACCGCGCCGCTCGGAACGCATGCCCCGGTGTGGCTCGACCGGGACGAGCGCTCGACCGCGGTCTCCACCCGTCCCTGATCGGAACCCACGACGCGTGCTGGCTTGGTCGGTCCGGCTAGACCGCGGTCTCCACCCGTCCCTGCGTGCCGTCGACGGTGATGGTTGTACCGTTCGCGATCGCGGTGGTTGCCGTCGTTGTGCCGAGCACGGCAGGAATGCCGAGTTGACGAGCCACAATGGCAGCGTGCTGGGACACGGCACCGGTGTCGAGCACAATGCCGCCGAGCACGGCGAAGATCGGGGTCCACGCTGGTCCGGCGTCGCGGGCCACCAGGATGTCGCCGGGGTTGACCTCGGGCATGGCGAGCGCATCGGCATCGGCCACCACGGCGCGTCCGGTTGCCAAACCCGGCGAGCCGCTGACCCCGACCAACACGCCAGGCTCGGTTGAGGCTTCGGCCGCTTCGGCCGGCGCGGGGTGCGGCGTCGGTGGTTCGGGGCCGAAGAACGGCGGCGGTGGTTTTGCGGCCTGGCGCTTGCGCATCTCCTTGCGCTCGGCGATCAGCCGACGCACGTCCGACGGCGGTGCCGCGATCTCGGCCACGCTGAGGTGGAACACATCGGTTGGCTTGTCGACGACCCCGGCTGCCACCAGCGCAACCCCGGCCCGATGGACGGCCTCCCGGAGCAACCCAGCGGTCTCCTGTTCCATCAGAGCGTTGTGGTTCTCCATCGCCTTGACGTTGCTGACGGCGATCGTGTGAGCCCGCTCGAACCGCTCGAGCAGTTCCGGGGCGGCTGACAACGACCGCCGGAGACTGGTCAGCGCGCGGCGGCGGGCGGAGCGCACCCGCCGATCGCGACGGGCCGCCTCGTCGAGGTCGGCGCGGGCGTGTGCGTTCACTGCGGCGAGCGCCAAGGACGGATCCATGGTCCAGGTCGGCGAGGAGAAGGCATCCACCGATCCGTAGCCTTTCCCCGTTCGCCGCCCCCACCGTTGCAGGAGTGAAGCGAACGCGGCATCGAATCCTGCATCGTCTTGCTGACGAAGGCGGGCCACCTTCCTCAGATCCCGCACGAGACGGTTGCTGGCGTGGTCAAGGCCGCCAACGAGCGCGGCAGCCTCGATCTCGGGGTTCCCGGTTATCTCGGCAAAGGTCTCTTGCCACTTGCCGTGGAACCCGCAGGCCATGATCCAGTGGAGGTAGCCCAACGTGTTCGCTGCGGCATCGAGGCACACGTCGATGTGCTTGGCCAGCGACGGCAACTGCTCGGAGCGGGGCCGACTGCGCCGCATCCGAGTGATGTTGGCCCGAGTCAGCGGCTCGACCTCTGCTTCCCAGTGCGACGTGCCCTCCTCGAAGAAGGTGAGCGTCCGCGCTTGGTAGGCCTCGCTGCGGGCTGTCAACTCCTCGTCGGTCTCTACGGGGAGTCGCACGTAGAGCCACCCGTCGTCGATGCGATGGTCATCGAAACGGGTCACGACAAACCCCGTTTCGGTGAAGCACTGCACCGCGTGATCGCCGTAGCGGGTCTGCCAGTCCTGCTCCAACAGGCCGAGGGGCCCGGCCCGCCGCACCCAGGTTCGTTCAGCCATGCATCAACCTTAGGGAACGAGCCCGGCGGGCGGTCGGGTTCTTCAGCCGGCGCCGTGGAAGTTGGCCGCGCCGTAGGTGAAGACGCCGCCGTCGGCCGCGACCTGCCAGTAACCGTTGCCGGTCGGGGTGGCGGCCATAGCCACGATCGGAAGTCGGAGGTTGATGTTGCCCGCCGATCCGTGGAAAGTCGCGTTACCGAAGCTGAACACACCGCCGTCGGTGGCCACTAACCAATAGCCGTCGCCCGTTGCGGTTCGCACCATCGAGACGACCGGCCGGTTCAGCTTGATGCCACCGGTCGAGCCGTGAAACACCGCGTCGCCGAAGGCGAAGATGCCCCCGTCGGACGCGACCAGCCAGTAGCCCTGGCCGGTTGGCGTAGCGGCCATGCCGACGATGGGCCGGTTGAGGGTCATGGCCCCGGTCGAGCCGTGGAACTTCGCATCGCCGTAAGCGAAGATGCCCCCGTCGGAGGCAACGAGCCAGTAACCGTTGCCGGTGGGGGTGGCGGCCATGCCAACGATCGGCTTCTTGAGGTCGATGTTTCCGGCCGACCCGTAGAAGTCGGCGCCATAGGCGAAGACTCCGCCGTCGCCCGACACCAACCAGTAGCCGCCGAGAGGAGAGCGGGCTCCGCCGACCACCACCCACTGCAGGGCGAGCTTCGATGCGTTGCCGTGGTCGACCGCGTCACCTCGATGGGCGACCCCACCGAGCGCGGTGACCACCGAATAGCCGTCCCCGGCCGTCGATGCCATGACGTCGGTGACGTCGACCCTGATGGAGTCGGCCCCCTTGGTGCCGCCGTCGCCGACCCACTCCCAATGCCAAGCCTCCGGACACGCGCTCCCGCCAGGCTCGGCCCAACCTGGATGGTTCCATCCAAGTCGGCCAGCGTTGCCCTTCAGCCACTTGTAGGCCTGGGAGGAGAACGTCATGCCGCGCCCGGTGTCGGTGAAGTCGCCAGCCTTGCCCCACCCGTGCATCGACGTGCCCTTGGGGCTGCCATCGGGCTTGGTTCGGGGAACGGCCGCACACGCGCTGTTGCCACGCGCGCTCCAACGCTGCTGAGCCGCGACCTGGTCGTCCAGCAATCGGTAACACTCGTTGGTACCGAGGCCGATGCCCTCGGCTGCCGCCGACTCGAGCATGAGGTTCAGGCTGGGCGCGGCGTCCCGGTAGGCCCGGCAGCCGCTGGCCACCCGCACCAACTGATCGGCGGTCATCTCGCCGTTCTCCTGGCCCTCCACCGGCTTGGGGCGGTTGTCAGGCTGGATGGGCGACTCAGCCTGGGCCGGCACCGCTCCGACCAGGAGAAACGCCAGCGCGGCACCGATGGCGATCAGCGCACGGGGGGCGGCACGGAGGGCACGGAGGGTACGGCGGGCACGGGGCGCACGGGGCGCACGGGGGGCAGTGGTCACCTGTCGATTCAACCAAAGCCGGGCGGTGGGGTCGTGTCACTCGGTCACACGGCCCCAACAAAGGGTTTGACGGCGTCGGCGGCGAAGCAAAGCAACATCATGATCCGCCAGTCCCGCCTCCGACGACTTGGCTTGATTGCCTTGGCATTGGCCGTCCTGTTGCCCGTGACCGGCCCGTCGTCGGCTGCGCCAGACACCGGACCGGTACGGCGGGTGCTGAACCTCACCGGCTATCCCGACCACACCGTGGCCGTGCCCGCCCACATGCCGCTGCCCGATACCGCGACCGGCATCGGCCCCGGCTCGCTCATCATCACCGAGATCCCGGGCGAGGGAACCTTCGGATGCACGGCAAACTTCATCTGGGAAGGCAACGGCCGCACGTTCCTCGGCAGCGCCGGCCACTGCTTCCTGCCCGAGACCAAGACTGCAACCCACGGCTCTGGTAACGACTACGACGCCAGAGGGGTCAAGACTCGGGTGTGCGTGAGCGGCTGTGTGCTCGGCTCCACCGTCCTTGGCTTCGGGGGTCAGATGGTCGAGTTGGGTCCCGTCGCTTATGCCCGCCAGACCGGTGACGGCGGCGATATCGGCAACGACTTCGGCCTCGTTGAGATCCCCGCTGGCGCCAACATCCGGGCCTCGATGGCCATGTGGGGCGGCCCCGTTCGCCACGGGCCGTTGGCTGTCGGCGACATCACTTGCCACTACGGCAACGGGCTTGGCCTTGGCGAGGTTTACCTCACCAAGGGTCGGCTCGGTACCGCCGGGCTGTTCTCAGACGAGGTTGCATGGTTCGCGGCGACCGCCTCAACCCCGGGCGACTCGGGGGCGGCCATGGCCACCTGTCGGCAGGACGCCAACGGTGTGCATGGCGACAAAGCCATCGGGGTGCTCACGCATCTTTCGTCGCTGGGCATCGCTGGCACCACGATGAGCCGGGCGAAAACCTTGGCCGGTCAGGCTGGGCTGTTGATAACCGCCCGCCTCGGCTGACCGGCGCTTTCCGCTGCTGCTCGCCGCTGACCGACCGACCGCCGCTGACCGACCGACCGCCGCTGACCGACCGTCTGCGCTCATCGCGACCCGTCGTCCGCTTCGGATCGCCCGCGCTCACGACGACGCGTCGTCGTCCGGCGAGCGCCCGTTGGAGGCCAGGTGGCGCAGCACGTCGTAGGCCGCGGAGCCGCTGATGACCCCGTCGGCGGGAGGAGCGTCGATCACCGCCCGCACCACCGTGGGGTCGCCGTCCCCCGGATAGCGCGCCACGCCAATGCCCAGGCCGGCAGCCGTCCCGACATCTGACGCTCGATCAGGATCGAGGGCGGCAATCGTTACGTGATCGGTTCCGTCCACCGCGACGAGCCGCTCGATGACCGTTGGGCTGAGCCGGGGCATTGCGGAGAAGAATCGCATGAACCGTGACGCTTCCGAGAGCCGCTCGAACCCTGCCGCGATCGCCGGGCCGTCGTCGGGCCGAAGCGCACGAATGACCACGCGTCCTCCTCCCCGCAGTTCGGCTTCGAAGGGCAAATCGACGGGCACCCGATCGACCCTAAGCTAAGGGACCACGACGAAACTACTTGCGCAGTCAGATCGCCTGGACCTGGGGTGAAGACACAGAAATCAGGCAAGTAGTTTCGTCGCGGCCCCTAACCCGACGCGGCTATCGTGACTCTCCCCCGTGGTGTCAGCCCCGGGGTGGCGCGCGCCGGCGAGGAGGGGTGGGTAGCGGTGTCGGTTGACGAGTTGGACGCCGAACAGGCTCACATCGACCGTTCCTATGCCTGCCTCGAGCGCATGCGGGCCCGGACCACGCGCCTGCTCGCGGATGCACCAGAGGATCCTGACCTTCTGAACACGCTCCGTCGACGGGTCGAAGCGCTCACCGACGGGGGACGTCCCCTGTGCTTTGGCCGCATCGATACCACCGACGAGACCTTCCACATCGGCCGCCGCCACGTCGAGGACGAGATGGCCGACCCGGTCGTGGTCGAGTGGCGGGCGCCGATCGCGGTGCCGTTCTATCGCGCCACCAACGACGAGCCAATGGGGTTGCAGCGTCGCCGTCAGTTCGTCGTCGAGAGCCGCTCGCTCATGTCCATGGCCGACGACCTCTTCGGCGAGATGGCGGTAACCGACACTGGCCCTCGCGTGCGCGCCCGTGACGCCCTCTTAGCCGAACTGGAGCGGGCCAGGACTGGCCAGATGCTCGACATCGTGGCCACCATCCAGGCCGAGCAGGACGTCGTCATCCGGGCACCGCAGCCGGGCGTGCTGTGCGTGCAGGGTGGTCCTGGCACGGGTAAGACGGCCATTGGGCTTCACCGAGCCGCCTTCCTGCTCTTCGGCAACGACGACCTGTCGCGCGACGGGGTGCTGGTGATCGGGCCCAACCGCACGTTCCTTCGCTATATCGCCCAGGTGCTGCCGTCGTTGGGTGAGGCCGCGGTGGTGCAGTCGACCCTTTCTGACCTGGTGCCAGAGGCGCCGGTTCGCGCCAAGGACGCCAGCGTCGAGGTGGCCAGGCTGAAGGGCGACGCTCGCATGGCCGACGTGCTGCGTCGGGGGCTGGTGGCCCGCCGGGGCACATTGGATGACGACGTCGAGATTCGGTTCGCGACGAGTCGGGCTCGCCTCGACGCTGGCGAAGCTAACGAGATTGCCGTCCGGATCGCGTCTCGTCGGGTCCCGTACGCGGCGGGGCGCACCACGCTGCGCGATCGGCTGCTCCAACTGCTGTTCGACCAGCACGCCGAAGGGGTGGGCCGTAACGCGGCGGGCGACTACCGCGATTCCACCCGAGCGATCGCGGCTACCTCCGAGTTTCGCGCTGCGCTCGACCGCTTGTGGCCGGCCGTGTCGCCCGCGGCTTACGTGCGCGAACTCCTCACTCGTCCGGCTCGCCTCGCCGCCGCGGCCGACGGGATCCTCGACGCTGCTGAGCAGGCCACCCTTCGCCGCAAGGGAGGGAAGGGGCTGCGCAACGAACCGTGGACCGAGACCGAAGGCCCACTCGTCGACGCTGCGGTCGAGCTGGTCGAGGGGAACCGACGAACGTATGGCCATATCGTGATCGATGAAGCCCAGGACGTGTCTCCGATGCAGGCGCTGATGCTGGCTCGGCGCTGCCCGATCGGGTCGATGACGATTCTCGGCGACTTGGCGCAGGGGACAGGGGTGTGGGCTCGCGACGATTGGTCGGAGTTGGTTGCCCATCTGCCCACTCCAAACGGCGTGGTGTACGAGACACTCGGCCTCGGTTATCGAGCACCGGGACGGGTGCTTGAGGTGGCCAACCGGATGCTGCCCGAGATCGCACCCGGCCTTCGCCCCACCGAATCGATCCGCCCCGGTCGCCACGAGCCGCGCTTTGTTGGCGTCGCTGATGATGACGGAGTGGTGCCCGCGGCTGCCGAGGCCACCGCGTCGCTCGTCCGCGACGGTTTCCAGTCAATCGGCGTCATCGTCCCGATGGGGTGGGAGCGCCCGATCGAAGACGCTCTGGCCGCCGGTCACCTCGACGCCGGCGACGCGGAGCGGCACGGCCTCGATCACCAGGTGACCGTTTTGCCTGGACCAGCGGCCAAGGGCCTCGAGTTCGATGCGGTCGTCGTCGTCGAACCGGATGCGATCGCGGCCGACGCGCCCCGCGGGCTGCGGTTGGTCTACATCGCTATCACTCGCCCTACCCAAGCACTGGTGGTTGTTCACCATCGGCCGTTGCCCGCGGCGTTGGCCGTCACGAGATGAAGGCGAAGGACTCCTCGAACAGGGCCGCGGTGGCATCGACCGGTGCCCGACCCCCGACGAGGATCTGCCACGCCCGACCGTCATCACCGCGGAGGTGCCAGGTGATGAGATGGGCCAAGCGTCCATCGATCTCCTGCTCGAACTCGATCCGTTCGGCGGTCCGGCCGTCAACCCGCACCGCCTTGAGTTCGCGGGTGCCGGTGATGCGACCGAGTTGCAGGTGCCGCTCCAGGCGTTGAGCGAGGGCTGGTAGCCCGCGCCAACCGGCCACGCCGATCTCATACACCTGGGCCCCGCGGACAATCAGCACCCGCATCTCCTCGATCCGGTCGCCGGGCACGAGGCGCAGGGGCCCGTCGGTCGGTCTCCTGTAGCGCAGCGTCACCGCATCGTCACCCGCGAAGGAGCCCGCCGACGCCTCGACGCGAACGTGGTCGCCCCATTGCCTACGAACGTCGGCGATGGACGCCAGCCGCGCTGCATCCAATCGATCCTTCGGTGCGCCGGTGAACCGGGCGACCCACATCCAGGCATCGGGCGGTCCGAGCAGGCTGGGATGGCTGGCGTTGACCAAGACCAATGGATTGGCACTGCGACCGGCACTGATGGTCCAGCCGTCCGGCAGGTCGAGAGCGAACCCGCCGGGCCCGCTGGCGACGCTCGGCCCCGGCGCGCGCTGGCGCACCCACATGATCCCCGGCAACGCCAGCGTCGCGATCAGCACCACGCCCAGTGCAATCCTCCAGCGGTTCACGTCCCCAGGCTCCCGCCAGGCACCAGGAGAGGCGCGTTAGGCCTGTGACTGTTTGATCATGGCGGCCACGATCGGGCTGGGTTCGGTCGGCTGCCAAGCCTTGTAGGCCTCTTTCGTCGGGACCGGCCACTCGATGTCGACGTCGACCCTCGTGCCAAACGACGTTGCTCCGGCCAGCACGGTCAAGGCGGTGTCGAGCACTCGCCGCTGCATGGACGCGTCGCCCGGCATCCCGAAGGGGTGGCCGAAGGGAAACTCAACGCCGACCACCCGCGGCGCGAGCATCGCCATCGCGACCGCGGGCATCATGGTGACCACGACGGTCGGAATCCCGGCCTGTTCGATCCAACGTGCCAGCACGGGCACGTTTTTGCAGCAATCAGGTCAGACGGGGGCGAGGATCAGGCCGTCGACCCGTTCGGACCGCAGCCGTTCGATGATCGCCGGCGCGGTTGTCTCGCGCCACGCGTCGAGGCCAGCCTTCTGGAAGCCCATGACCGAGTAGTGGGTGGGGGCGACGCCGCCAACGACGCCACGCTCGAAAGCATCGTGGAGCCCGTCGAGCGGCAGAGCCACTTCACGGTCGGCCTCGATGTCGGCGGTGTTGATGTGCAGGTGACACACCCCGTGGCCGTCCGCCGGCAGGTCGGCTGGCAGCGCCCGCCACGATGGATCACCCCACGAGGGATCAGCCCGTTCGCCGTCGAGGTCGAACGGATGTTGGTCGGCGGTGGCGTACATCCCGGCGCTGGTGAGCATGCCAACGGTGGCATCGGCCAGCCGCGGCTCGAACGCAGCCCAGGCCTCACCCGTCTCGAGGGGAGCGGGGTTGGCGTACAGCGGCTGGAAGCTGCGGGGCAGGAACTTGGTGCCGTCGACTTCCATGTCGGCAGCCTAGGACGGTCCGGCCATCCATATGTCCCCCGCGGTGCCGACATCGTGATTCGGACCGGTTCCGGTCAGGTGTGGTTGAACGATCTCGATGGGACGACGGAGCGGATCGTGGCCGTGAGCACGGGCTCTGGCGACGTTGAGGTCAGCGCCACCGGGCGGCCCACCGCTGAGGTGACGACGGGCTCTGGCGATGTGGAGATCGACGGGGAGGATCACCGCGACGGCATTTTCGAGGGAGCTAGCCCCGGAGTCCTCCGAGTGCTGACCGGCTCAGGCGATGTGGAGATCAACCGAACGCGCCCGGGCTGAGAGACTGGGGGACTGCCGCCCCCGTATCCCAACTGGCAGAGGACGTGGACTTAAAATCCATCAAGTGTGGGTTCGATCCCCACCGGGGGCACGAAGCGTCGAAGGCCGCGTCTGCTCACCGCCGTGGCCGAAACTCTGCGCCGGCTCGGCGTCGCGCCGCGTGCGGTCTCAGCGAGCCGTGAAGTGGCGACGCATGAGATCGGCGACCTCGGTTGCCCGCTCCGACTCGAGCACGTGTCCCGCGCCCGGATAGGTGACCAGTTCCACCCCGAGGTGCTTGGCCAGGTTGACGCCGTTGTCATAAGGCACGAGCGGGTCGGCATCGCCGTGGGCGACGACGATCGGTACGCCCGAGTCGCGTACCGCGTCGCCCGGGTCGAACGACATGATCGCCTGCATCTGCCGGCCGTAGCCCGCGGGCAGGGTGGCTGACTCGACCGATAGCTGGGTCTCCTCGGCGATGACATCGGGATGCGCCTGGGCGTAGCCGGGGCCCGAGAGCTTGGCCCAGATCGGGCGGTCATCAGTTGGCATCAGCACGCTCGGGTCCGGCGGCGGGATGGCGTGCGGCGCGCCACGATGCGTCGACAACAGCACGGCCGCCTTCACCCGATCGGGGGCCAGCCGGATGATCTCCTGGCTGATCATGCCGCCCATGGAGATGCCGCCAAGGAAGAAGCGCTCGTGGCCGAGCGTGCTCATGAGATCGAGCGCGTCGGTGGCGATGTCGGCCAGCGCGAACCCGTCCTCGGATGGCCCGGTGCCGCCGGTCTCCCGGTTATCGAAGGTGACCACGGTGTAGGTGTCGTTGAGGAGCGAGACCACTCGCCTCCACCGCCTCCCGACCTGGCCCAGGCCAGATACCAGCAGCAGGGCCTCGCCGGCGCCGTCCACGTCGTGGGTCACCTGCATGTCGATCTCCTTGGCCTGTTCCGGGGGTGTGGGGCCGCCGCTGGTCGTGCACCGCGAACCTGTTGGCGGCCTGGCAAACTGTTGCAACTGTATACCTGTGAGTATACAGTTACCGGGACGAAGGGATCCCTCCAATGACGACGAAGCAGACCGTGTTCACGGAGACCGAACTCCTGGCCGACCACGCCATCACCGAGCCGGTCTTCGCCGGCGGGGTGAAGTGTCACGGCGGGCTCGACGCCAACGGCGAGTACGTGTCGCCGCGCACCAAGCATCGGGATCCGGCCATCGTCGCCTGGCAGGAAGCCCACCGGGAGACTTTCGGCACTGAGATCATCGATGTGCCCCTCGAGAC
>JBPCMH010000304.1:0-2536 GCA_051002495.1 Acidimicrobiales bacterium | reverse complement strand
TTGGCCAGGTGGAGGCGATTGCGCTCACCGCCGGACAGTTCGCCGACCTTCTTCTGCTGATCGGATCCCTTGAAGTTAAAGCTCGACACATAGGCCCGGCCGTGGATCTCCCGGTTGCCGACCACGAGATGGTCGACGCCTCCGGTGATCTCTTCGTACACGGTGTTGTCGCCGTCGAGTGTGTCGCGGCTCTGGTCGACATAGGCCAGGTTGACCGTCGGGCCAACGCGCAGCGCGCCTTCATCTGGCGAGTCTTGCTCGGTAATCATCCGGAACAGCGTTGTCTTGCCCGCGCCGTGCGGTCCGATGATGCCGACGATCGCCGCGGGAGGAATGGCCATGCTGAGATCGTCGATCAGCAGCCGATCGCCATAGCCCTTGCTCACCGCTTCGGCCTCGATCACCATGTCGCCGAGTCGAGGGCCGGGGGGGATCACGATCTCGAGCTTCTCGGCCCGATCGTCGCCTCCTTCGGCATCGGCGCGGAGTTTCTCGTAGCTGTTGAGTCGAGCCTTGCCCTTGGCCTGGCGGGCCTTCGGTGACATGCCGATCCACTCGAGCTCCCGCTCCAGCGTGCGCCGACGCCGCTCGTCCGACTTCTCCTCCTGGGCCAGGCGGGTCTGCTTCTGGTCGAGCCAGGAGGAGTAGTTGCCTTCCCACGGGATGCCGAAGCCTCGGTCGAGCTCGAGGATCCACCCGGCGACGTTGTCGAGGAAGTAGCGATCGTGGGTGACGGCCACCACCGTGCCTGGATAGTCCTGCAGGGTGCGCTCCAGCCAGGCGACCGACTCGGCGTCGAGGTGGTTGGTGGGTTCGTCGAGGAGGAGCAGGTCGGGCTTCTGGAGCAGCAGGCGGCACAACGCGACCCGCCGTCGCTCACCGCCAGAGAGCGAGGCGACCTCGGCGTCGGGCGGTGGAAGGCGGAGCGCATCCATGGCGATCTCAAGCGTGCGCTCGAGATCCCAGGCGCCGACCGCGTCGATCTTGTCCTGCAGTGCTGACTGCTCGGCGAGCAACTTGTCGAAGTCGGCCTCCGGGTCGGCCATGGCCGCGCAGACCGCGTTGAACCGGTCGACGAGATCCTTGGTCTCTCGCACCCCGTCCTCAACGTTGCCGAGCACCGTCTTGTCGGCATCCAACTGCGGCTCTTGGGACAGGTGGCCGACGGTAAAGCCGGGCGTGAGCCTGACATCGCCGCTGAAGCCGTCATCCTCGCCGGCCATGATCTTGAGGAGGCTCGACTTGCCCGAACCGTTGGAGCCGATGACCCCGATCTTGGCGCCGGGGTACATCGAGATGTTGATGCCCCTGAGCACTTCACGGTCGGGCGGGTAGAAGCGGCGCAGGTCGCGCATGGTGATGATGAACTGTGCGGCCATGGCCTGCGACGCTACCGGGCGCCGGCGGGTGCGCCATTTCGAGGGTGGGCATTCCGCGGGTGGTCATGAGGCAGGATCGGGCCATGGCTAACGACGCCCATCCCCCGAAAGCGGTGCTCGTGTACCTGTACGGACCGCCTGCGGTGGGCAAGTTGACCGTCGCCAAGGCGCTCGAGGCGCGAACCGGCTACCGCCTGTTCCACAACCACCTGACCGTGAACGCGCTCACCCCGGTGTTCGACTTCGGTTCGGCACCGTTTGGCGACGTGCTGCATCGCCTTCGGTTGGATGTGTTCGCCAATGCCGCACGCAACGGGGTCAACGTGATCTTCACCAACAACAGCGCGTGGAGAGGCGAGTCGGGCCGGCAACGTTTCGCCTCGTTCGCCGAAGAGGCGGCCTCGACGATTCGCGAGAACGGTGGCCGCGTGCTGTTTGTGCAACTGACCGCCTCGCCGGACATGCTGGTTGGGCGTGTCGCCCGCCCGTCCCGTCGCGAACACGGGAAGCTGCTGGACGCGGAAAGGTTGCTTGAATTGGTCGCGACCCACGATCCGGCGCCGCTCCACCCGGATGACTTGGTGATCGACACGGGAGCACTGACGCCAGACGAGGCCGCCGACGCGATCGTTACGCGATTGCAGGCCGGCGGCCAACCCGACGACTGACGCCAACCGCTCGACCGGGCTCAGGGCCTCGGCCACAAACGCGGGTGCAATCCGGGCGCGGGACTTCATCCCGCCACCCCAACATCACTGCCAGGGCGCGGGCGACCACGATCGGTTGGCGGCAGGCCCAAAGGCCGGGCCGGCCTGCGGTTAGGGGCCGCGGGGGATCAGGATGAGGGTGAGGGCGGCGATGATGTTGGCCGCGGCGCGGTGCCAGTCGCGTCCGGCTTCGGCGGTCAGCGAGGCTTCTCTTCGGGTTTTGACCCCGTGGCACACCTCGCATCGGGGTCTGAGCTCTTTGAGGCGGGTGTGGCGGGTGATGGCGTACGGGTTGTCGTGGTCGTTCTGGAGGCGGTACGGGGTGCCGCAGTCACCGCAGCGCCATCCGTGGCCGGCGAGCATGGCCAGCCGCATCGATTTGGAGAGTCGCCGCCCGCCGAGGGTCACATTGGCGATGTCGACGCCGTTGTTCACGACGATCGACACGCC
>JBPCMH010000303.1:0-2511 GCA_051002495.1 Acidimicrobiales bacterium | reverse complement strand
GATCGTCATAGCTGAGCGATCCCCAGCCGATCTCCACGCGGGCGCGCTTGAAGCCGCTGCGCGCGGACCAGCCGTGCCGTGGCCGGCGCCTGGGCCGCGTCGACGTTGAAGTTGATGCCCACCGCGTCGCGCAGGCGCTGGGCGGGCACCGTGTCGAGGTAGGCGCGCCAGGGCTGCAGCCAGTGGGAGCGCTCGCCGAAGTCCAGCGCGGTCTGCTGCGAGGCGTCGATCGGGTCGCGCAGCGTGCCGGCGCCCTGAGGACCCGGGCCGCCGAGCAGGGCCTTGCCGACCAGGATCGCTGCGATCACGAGGCCCAGAACGACGATCGCCCACCCGGCAGGGCGCAGCGACCTCGTCATCGCCTCGTCAGCTCGACCACGGACACCCGAGGGCAATCGAGGGCGACGACCAGTACGAACGCTCACGAGTCGAGGCGATGACGCTTGTGTGCATGAGCTGGAGGTAGGCCAAGGCGACCCGTGAAGATCACCGCCGAGCCGCTCGGGAGTGCAGCAGCGACGTAGCATAGGCGGCACCAGTCGTCATGGGCTCGAGATGCCAAGCGGCCGCTGACGCTGATCGGCGGGGAACCGGCTCGTTCGAGGCCCTACCCCGCCACCTCGCGGTCGTGGCGGACCTGCTACATCCTTCGGGTGGTGGATTCGCGACACGACCTCCCTCATCTACAGGAACGCTGGGGCCGAGAGCGAGCATTTCATGACGCTCTTGCAGAGTACCTCGACCCCGAAGCGATGCCGGCGGTCGATCCAGTCCACTACGACGAGGCGGTGTTGACCGGGGCTCGGATCGCCCGCGGCACGCGGGTGCTGGACCTCGGTTGCGGTCAGGGCAATCTGACCCTCGCCCTCCTTGCGCGAGGGGCGGTCGTCACTGCGCTGGACCTGTCGCCGGCCATACTCGACGTAGCCCGTCGGCGGACCGAGCTGTACGCCGGCGGTCACACCGCCACGTTCGTGGCCGCGCCGGTCGAGCGAACGGAGCTTCCGTCCGCCAGCTTCGACGTAATCGTCGGTCGGTGGATCCTGCATCACGTCGATCTGCAAGCCGTGGCGGGCGAGCTCGCGCGCCTCTTGGCGCCCTGTGCCGTCTTCTTGGAGAACTCCGGGACCAACCCGATCCTGAACCGCGCCCGCGATCATATCGCTGGTCGGTTCGGCATACCGCGACTGGGCACAAGGGACGAGCGCCTCCTGGTCCGACAGGATTGGCGGGTCCTCGAGGAGAGCTTCGCCTCCGTGCGCCCGAGCCCCGATCGTCGACGTCTTCGAGCTCCTGAATCGGCAGGTCTTCCGATACCGCTCCCGCCATGTTGCGTCCCTCTGTCACGGCCTGGACCCCCTGATCGGGCGCAGTGCGCTGCGCAAGTACTCCTACCGCGTTCTGGTGGTGGCCGAGAAGTAGCCGTCGGGCGGACGCGTTCTACACGCAGACGGTCGGTGATCCGGCTAGAGTCCCAGCGGCCGAGTACCCGCGGTCGGGAAAGCTCGGGAGGCGGCCCGGCAGAGCGATGGCCTCTTTTCGGCAGGGCTCCCGACAGACGCATCGTGTCATTCCAGAGTGCCATGCATAGACGAGGACCTACGCACAGGGCCGGCCCTGGATCCGGACCAGCCGCGCGCACGCACGCGGAGTACCGGGGATGGCCGGCGACTGGCAGATCCTTGGCTTCTTACGGTCCGCTCGATGAAATGGTCAAGCTCGACTACCTCTTCGTTGCGGCGTGGTCAGTGGAGAGCGACGTGGAGATCCTGCCGCGGATGCATGCGTACGCCATGGCGCGGCGGGGGATGTAGGCGGGGAAATGGCAACTCGGTCACAATTAGAGGTCACTCGAAAGCGAGCACTCGGTTTCTGGCACCGGTACCTGTACAAGCCGTACTACCTACGTTCGCCAAAGCGAATCCTGCAGCGGTTCACCGGGGACCTGACGGTCTCGGCCACACGCCTCCCCTGGGATCTGCCGATCAGCTTTCAACCGGGCAGCATCATCGGAACCCAGCTCGTGCGCCACGGAGTACATGACCTCGTCCTCAGCGAGGCCCTGTTTCGCATCACGGACCCAGCGGACGTGTGCGTAGACGTAGGGGGGAACATCGGCTACACGACGAGCTTGCTCGCCAGCCGCTCCGGGCCCGAGGGTCGCGTGATCTCATACGAGCCGGCTGGGGACGTGTTCGCGTTGCTCACGACGAACATCCAGTCATGGCGAGGGGCGCGCATCGCTGAGATCGACGCACGCCAGACGGCGCTCTCGAGCGTCGAGTCGCAGCTCATGCTGGCGACGCCGGTCGCCGACCACGGCGACTCGGGCGGCCGTACGCTTGAGAGCATCTACGATCAACTCGAGGCTGTGCCCGTGCAGTGCTCGACGCTCGATGCCTCGGGTCTCGACAACATCGGCGTGCTGAAGATCGACGTTGAGGGGCACGAGCTCTCGGTCCTTCACGGCTGCGACGGTCTTCTCGGCCGACGTGCCATCCGGGACATTGT
>JBPCMH010000302.1:0-13572 GCA_051002495.1 Acidimicrobiales bacterium | reverse complement strand
CCGTCCTGGGCCTTCTTCACCGCCGGGGAATCGGTAATGACCTCCTGGCCTTCGGCCACCGGGACGAAACAGGCTGGCTGCAGCTGCGGACCGCGCGGGCCGACGACCTCGACGAGGCACATGCGGCACATGCCAACCGGGCGCATGCGCGGGTGGTAACAGAAGCGCGGAATGTAGGTACCGGCTCGTTCGGCGGCGGCGATGATCATCTCGCCCGGCTTGGCCTCTACGGGCCGGCCGTCGACGGAGATGGTGACGGTCTCGGGCGGAGCGGCCGCGGTGATCTCGTCAGCCAACGGGACACTTCCCATCACGGACGTGAGCTTCGAACTCGTCGCGGAACATGCCAAGCGCGGACACGATTGGCGGCGGGATCGACGGGCCGAGTGGGCAGATGGTGGTCATGTTGGGTGGCCATTTGGACGGCCACTGCACACCGGGGGAGATGTTGTCGCACACGTCCATCAGCAGCTCGAGGTCTTCCATGCGGCCACTGCCGGCCTCGATTCGGTACATGATCTTCTCCAGCCAACTGCTGCCCTCGCGACAAGGCGTGCACTGACCGCACGACTCGCGTTGGAAGAACCGAACCAGCCGCCATGACGCCCGCACCATGCAGGCGGTGTCGTCCATGGCAATGACCGAACCCGATCCCATCATCGAGCCGCCCTCGCCTTTGACCTTGGCCTCGTCAAGCGGGTAGTCGAGCTTGTCTGGTGAGAACCAGAACGACGACGCTCCGCCTGGGATGAACGCCTTCAGCGTGCGCCCGGGGTTGAGGCCGGCCCCGAGCTGCGGGTCGAACAACAGGTCGCGGAAGGTGTTCTTGACCAGCTCGACTTCGTAGTTGCCGGGCTTGACGACGTGGCCCGATACGGCGAACAGGCGCGTGCCGGTCGACGGACCTTCGCCCATGGCCGCGAAGGCGGCCCCGCCATTGAGCAGGATCCACGGCACGTTCGACATCGTCTCGACGTTGTTCACGATGGTGGGTTGGCCGTAGAGACCGATCACCGCCGGGAAGTTGGGTGGCTTGATGCGCGGGAAGCCGCGCTTGCCCTCAAGGCTCTCGAGCAGGGCGGTCTCGTCGCCGCAGATGTAGGCGCCGGCGCCCGGATGAACGACGACATCGATGCTGAAGTCGGAGCCGAAGATGTTGGCTCCTGCTGCGTCGTGCTCGTAGGCCTCGTTGACGGCCTGGGTCATGCGCTCAATCCCAAGCGCGAACTCACCGCGAACGTAGATGAACACCTGCGCCGCGCCGACCGCATAGGCAGTGATGATCGAACCCTCGATGATCTGGTGGGGGTCCTGCTCGATGAGCATGTGATCCTTGAAGGTGGCCGGCTCGCTCTCGTCACCGTTCACCACCAGATAGCGCGGATGAGCGTCGCGCAGCATCGACCACTTGCGGCCGGCCGGGAAGCCGGCACCGCCCCGACCGAGCAGGTTGGCCGCATCGACCTCAGCCTGTACCTCGTCGCGCGACATGGCGATGGCCTTCTTCAGCGCGTCGTAGCCGCCGTTGTCGACATACGACTTCAAGGTCCACGACTCGTCGTTGCCGATGTGCTGGGTGACGATGGGCTTGGCGTCGAGCACCGCCATCAGCGAAGGCCGCCTTCACCGTCGACGTCTTCACCATCGACGCGAGCAGCGCGCTGGGCGTCGGTGCCGGGCGTTCCCACCGCGCGACGGACCCGGTTGAGCGTGCCGTGCGGGGGAACGGTGTCGTCGAGCCGGCCGTTGCCCAGGTCGTCGACGAGCGTGTCGAAACTGTCGTCGGTGACGTCGCCGAAGAATCGCCAGTTCACCGTGAGGCACGGGGCGTTGCCGCACAGTGCGATGCACTCGACTTCTTCGAGCGTGAACGTGCCGTCTGTGCTGGTTCCCCCAGGCTTCACGCCCAACTTCTCCTCGGCGTGGTCCAACAACTCGTAGGCGCCGTTCAACATGCAGGTGATGTTGGTGCACACCGAAACCAGGTACTTGCCCACCGGGTGGGTGAAGAACATGTCGTAGAAGCTGGCCGTTCCGAGCACCTCGGCCGACGACAGGCCGAGGAGCTCACCGATCTGCTCGATCGCCTCGGGCGTGAGCCAGCCGTCCTGCTCTTGGGCCAGGTGCAGCAACGGCAGCATCGCCGATCGCGCCTGCGGATAGAGGGCGATGGCCACCTTGGCTCGCTCCAGATTCTCCTTGGTCAACCTCGCCATCTAGCGATCCACCTCTCCCATGACCGGGTCGATCGATGAGATCACGGCCACCGCATCAGCGACGAGGCCACCGCGCAGCATTGTCGGCAGGGTCTGCAGGTTGACGAACGACGGCCCCCTGATGTGCAAGCGATATGGCTTGGCCGACCCGTCGGAGACGAGGTAGCAACCCAGCTCACCCCGAGGAGACTCGACGGCGACGTAGACCTCGCCTTCGGGCACCTTGAAGCCCTCGGTGAAGATCTTGAAGTGGTGGATGAGCGCTTCCATCGATTCGTTGATGCGGGCCCGGGGCGGTGGGGTGACCTTCTTGTCCTGCAGCCGGTAGTTGCCTGAGGGCATGAGGTCGACGATCTGGCGGACGATCTTGATCGACTCCCGAATCTCGTTGAGCCGAATGGCGTAGCGATCGAAGGCGTCGCCGTACTGCCCGACCAGTACGTCGAAATCGATGTCGTCGTAGTTGAGATACGGCATGTCTCGCCGCAAGTCCCACGCCACGCCGGTCGACCTGAGGATTGGGCCCGTGGCGCCGAGCGCCAGCGCCTCTTCCGGGGTGAGCACGCCCACGCCCTCGGTCCGCTCGCGGAAGATGGGCTGGCCTGTGAGCAACTCGTCGTACTCATCGAGCCGGGGTTCGATGGCCGCGCAGATGTCGAGCACATCGGCGCGCCACCCCGCGGGCAGGTCGGCCGCGACCCCGCCGGGGCGGATGAAGTTGTGGTTCATGCGCAGGCCCGTTGTGCGCTCGAAGAACCCGAGCACCAGCTCGCGCTCGCGCCAGCCGTAGATCATCATCGAGACGGCACCGAGGTCCATGCCGTTGGTGGCCATAAACAGCAGGTGCGACGACATCCGGTTCATCTCGTTGAGGAGCATTCTGATCCAGACGGCCCGCTCGGGAACTTCGATCTCGAGCAACTCCTCGACGGCCATCGAGAAGACGAGCTCATTGAAGAGCGGCGCCAGGTAGTCCATGCGGGTCACGTTGGTCGCGCCCTGGATGTAGGAGAGATCTTCGCCGGTCTTCTCCATGCCGGTGTGCAGGTAGCCGATGACCGGCTTCGAGCGCAGCACAGTCTCACCCTCGAGCTCCATCATCACCCTGAGCACTCCGTGGGTGGACGGGTGCTGGGGGCCCATGTTGATGATCATCGTGTCGTCGTCGTCGCCGACGTCGATGTTCATGTCATTGGGATCGATGGCCGGACCCTCAGGAAGTCGGAGGACCGCGCCCTCTTCGCGTCGCAGCTCGGCCGCGCTGGTGCGCGAACGGGGGGCGAGCTCCTGGGCCGTCTCGGAGGTCTCGGCGGCCACGACCCCGTCGGCGTCGTAGACGTTGGTCACCGTCCACCGCTAGGAACACGGGTGGCCTTGAACTGCACCGGGACACGACCGACCGCGTAGTCCTTGCGCAGCGGGTGCCCTTCCCAATCCTCGGGCATGAGGATGCGGGTCAGGTCGGGGTGACCGTTGAAGACGATCCCGAACATGTCCCAAACCTCGCGCTCAAGCGCTTCCGTGCCCGGATACAGATCGAACAGCGAGTCGATGGTTGGGTCGGATTCCGGCACCTGCACGCGCACCCGCACCCGTTCCTTGCGGGCCAGCGACAACAGGTTCACCACGACCTCGAATCGCTCCGGCTCGATGCCAAGCGGGAGGGCACGAGTCGGATGGGCGAGGTAGTCAGCGCCGCAGAGGTCAGAGCAGAGTTCGAAGCCCTCGTCCTTCAGCGCGGCGATGACCGACACGTAGGAGGATCGCTCGGGATGCAGCACCTGCTGGCCCCGGCTGGATGACACGAGCGCGCCGTGCCGCTCCTCTGGCGGGGCGACATCTGCCGGAGGCGCGTCAGCGTGGTCCACGGTCGTTTCATCTGCCATCAGGCCGATGCCCCGGCCGCGTCGATGTGCAGACCTGCCCCGGCGCCGGTGGCCGAGCGGCGGGCGAGCAGATCGCCCGAATCAATCTTCTCGTGGAGCGTGATGATGGCGTGCAAGAGGGTCTGCGGGCTCGGCGGGCACCCGGGGGCATACACATCGACTGGCACGATCTGATCGACGCCCTGCACGATGGCGTAGTTGTTGAACATCCCGCCCGACGACGCGCAAACACCCATCGAGATCACCCACTTGGGTTCCATCATCTGGTCATAGACCTGGCGGAGCACCGGTGCCATCTTCTGGCTCACCCGACCGGCCACGATCATCAAGTCGGCCTGACGAGGGGAGGCCCGGAAGACCTCCATACCGAATCGCGAGATGTCGTAGTCGGCCGCGCCCGTTGCCATCATTTCCATGGCGCAGCAGGCCAGGCCGAAGGTGGCCGGCCAGACGCTCGACTTGCGCGCCCACTGGACCAGGTCTTCGAGTCGCCCGGTCAGGAAGTTGTGCTGCAGGTTCTCGAGCCCCATCTCAGGCCGCCTCTCCCTTGCTGATCCGGCGTATGGTGCCGGCCGTGGTTCGCCCGGAGGGCACGGCTGACACGGGTCGGGCCCGTCGCACCGGACCCCACTCGAGGCCGCCCATGGCGATCTCGTACAGCAGCGAGATGAAGATGATCGCGGCGAACACGACCATGGCGATCAGTCCGTAGAGACCGAACTCTCGGAACGTGACCGCCCACGGATAGAGGAAGATGATCTCGATGTCGAAGACGACGAACAGCATCGCCACGATGTAGAAGCGCACCGGGAAGCGATGGGCCGGCTCGACCTCGGGGACGATGCCGCACTCATACGGAGCTTCCTTGGCACCTGTCGGCTTCGACGGCGCCAAGAACCGCGACGCGGCGAAGGACAGCGAGGCGAACAGCCCGGCCAGTACCAGCAGCGTGAGGATCGGCAGGTACTGCTCCACGGTCGATCCTCAGGCCGTCGCTGGTTGGGCTCGGGCCGACATGATCGCCTTGTCGCGCTCGTGGAGCATGACGGCGAATACGCCGAAGAGCACGCTGTTGGCCAGCGCGAAGAGGAACGACGGGAAGCGGACGTTCCCAAGGTTCCGCTCCATGATCACGTAGGTGGAGTCGGCCTTAGGATCGGCCGTCGGTCGGGCCGGCACACCGTCGATCGCGTCCTGGGCGATCACCGGCTTCACCTCGACCACCGCGTAGTTGGGCTTGTGGAACCAGCCCTTCATGAAGCCGTTGGAGCGCTCGAGCCCGCCACCAGGGAGGTAATAGTCCTCGCCACCGCGCTGGTAGGCGTTGACCAGGGTGTAGTCATCGAGGTTGTCGAAGACCGGCCCGAACCGCTCGGCGGCTCCACCCTTGGCACCGGCGGCCTCGCCGGTCGGCGTGACCAGCACGTGGTCGGCGGATGCCTGGGCCTCACCCAGCACGGGATTGCCGAGGGGGAGCGCGGTCCAACTGCCAGGGAAACCCGTGTCAACGGCCTCGACGGTGCTCAGTTCGGGTGCGCTGGCGCCGGTCACGACCTCCTTGACCTCCCAGGTCGCAGGTTGGCCCTTCATGCCGATGCCGTAGCCAACCCAGACCCAGCCCATGAGGGCTAACCATCCGGTGAGACCGGTCACCGTGATCAGAAAGCCGAGGCGCGATCCGGTGTTGGTCATGAGCAACAGGTAGACGCTGCCGCACAGGATGGCCACGGCGGTCACGATGATGAGCGCACCGCGGATCTCCGGGTCCCAGGTCAGGGCGGCGAGCAGAAGGCCGGACATCTAGAGGCTCCTCACGTATTCGGCGACGGCTTTGATCTGTTCGGCCGACAGAACCTGGCTGAAGCCGGGCATGCCGCCGCCTTCGTTGCCACCAACACCGCGTGTGCCGTAGGGCTTGGCAAACTCGGTGCCAGCACCGAGGAACTCGATCATGTTGTCGATGTCGGAGAACTGGCGGACCGCGGCGCCGTTGGTGAGGTTGGGGCCGAACGCGCCGCCGCCCATGACCTCGGGCTCGTTGAAGGCCCAGCCTTTGGTATGGCAGCGAGCGCAGTTGGCCCGGAAGATGGCCTCGCCGTTCAGAGCGGCGTCGGGGCCTTCGGCGCCGAGAGCCTTGGCCTCGATGAGGATGGCGCTGGTGGAGACCTCTTTGGCCTTTGCCGGCGTGAGGGTGAGCGAGTTGATGTAGGCCACCAGATCGGTGATCTGCTGGTCGTTCATCGGGCCACCGCCGGCCACACCCCACGCCGGCATCGGGGTGTTGGCCCGTCCGTAGGTGAGGATGGTGGTGAGCTCGTCGTCGCTGAACTTCAGCGCGGCGGTGTCAAGCGGCGGCGCGGACCACGTGACCTGTCGGGTCTCGCCGTCGTCGTCGGTGAAGGTGTAGAGCGCCGAGCCGCCCTGACCAACCGAACCGTGGCACTTGGCGCACCCGAAGTGCGCACCATGCTCTGGTGAATCGGTGGGCTGGAACAGCGAAAAACCCCGGTCGACAGCCTGTTCGTGAAATCGTTCGCCAGCGCCCGCCTGCCGGCTGGGCTCGTTCAGCCAGTAGACGAGCGGGCCAACCGAACAGACGGTGAGCAGGATCAGCGCGAACCCGAGCGAGCGCTCCAGGCGTGGTCCCTCCAACTCCTCATCGCTGTCGCCAGGTCGCCGGTTGGGGGCCAGTTCGACCTCGGTTCCCGGCGCGTTGGTGTCGTCGTGCTGCCTGCTCACGATCAGCAGGTAGACGACCCAGGCGACCACGATCGCCGCGGCCAGCAGGTAGCCGATCCGTTCAGGTGCGGTGGCGGCAAGAAGGTTCATGGGTGTGCTCTTCGCTCCGACAACTAGGCGCAGTGGGGACCCTCGGCCTCTTGGCCGGTGGTGTTGACTCCGATGGGCGGACCCTGGACGATCTGGCCGGTGTCGACCGACACGACACCGCCATCTACCGACACGCCGAAGCGGTCGAGGCCACGGGGGGCGGGGCCGCCCTTCTTCTCCCCGACCCGGTTGTACTGCGAGCCGTGGCAGGGACACTCGAACCACTGCGACGACTTGCACCACGGCACTCGGCAGCCCAGGTGCGGGCACTTTTGGTAGAGGGCGACGACGCCCTCCTCCATCCCGTCGAGCACGCCGCCGGTGTAGGCACTCTTGGCCTTGTCGATGGCGTCCTTGGGATAGGGGTTGAGGTAGAAGCGGCCCTCGGGCACATACACCGGCTCGCCCGTGTCACGGATCTGGCCGAGGAGGCTGTCGACCTTGCCCACGCGGATCTTGGCGCCGAAACCGCCAGACAACGTCGGCCACAGGAACCCGATGACCGCAACGCCGAAGCCGGACAGGCCCAAGGTGAACATCGACACGATGCTGCGGTTGAAAAACTGTCGGCGGGTGACGCCGTAGGCCTCGGCGTCGAGGGGCTCACGAATGGCTGGGGGCGCGGCCGCGACCGGCTCGAGCTCACCGCCGCTGACGCGCTCGAGCGCGGCGGAGCGCTCGACTTCTCGGCCCACCGGGGGCTCGGCGGCTGCGGCTGCGGCCCCCTTGTCCTTGGCCTGGTCGCGCTTACGCGTCTCCCGGGACAGCGCGCCGATGGCCGAGGCCCGGTCGCGGTTGCGGGTGGTGGCAAAGACGAACAGCCCACCCAGCAGGATGAGGACGACGATGGCGACAGCGAGGATCGCGGCTGGTTGCATGTCCGATCTCTCCTAGAGGTCGAAGATCTCGTGGACGCCCTGCCGCCACGGGAGGATGAAGTTGAATCCTTCGCCGCGGAAGAACGATCCGATGATGACGAGCACGGCCCAGAACATCATGAACACGGTCATGATGGCGATGGCGAACTTACGGTTCTCGGGCTTGTTGGACGGGTTCTTGTCGCTGAAGCCCGCCGCTCCAAGTGCGATCATGCCGATGCCAGGGATGGTCACGCCGGCCACCATGGGATGGAACATGGTGAGCAGCTCCTGCAGGCCGAGGAAGTACCACGGGGCCTTGGACGGGTTCGGCGTCAGGTTGAAGTTTGCCATGCCGAGCAGCGGCGCATTGACGAAGACCGCGAACACGAGCAGGAAGGCGGTGATCACCAGCGCCGAGCCGAACTCGACGACGAGCAGGTGGGGCCAAACGTGCACCTTGTCCTGCGGGATGGACTTGACGTCCTGGATCGAGCCGGACTTGACGACCGTGAGCAACCGCTGCGTGTGACCGGTGGCGCCGACCGGCGGCACGCCGCCCGCGGCGGGAGCGGGAGCGGGAGCGGGAGCGGTGGCGACGCCACCTTGTTCGCCCTGGAGCAGGCGGGCGGGGGTCTTCTCGCCGTCGTCGCCCCCTCCCCCTCCGGCAGCGTCGTCGCCCGCGGCTGAACCACCGCCGCCGGCTGCCTCTGCTCGGCGCTCCTTGGAGCGCTTGAGGAGATGTTCAGGTATGTCGGTCATTCCGAGTCCTTTACAGCGGTCCGGAGATCCCGCCATCTTTCCGGACACGCCAGAAGTGGATGGCCATGAAGATCACGATGACAAACGGAAGCATCAATACGTGGAGCACATACCAGCGCAGGAGGGTTTCTGAGCCGATCTCCACGCCGCCCAGGAGGACGAACCGCACCTGGTTGCCGAAGACCGGGGTGTAGCCCATCATGTTTGTACCCACGGTCACCGCCCACAGGGCCAACTGGTCCCAGGGCAGCAGGTAACCGGTGAACGACAGCAGCAGGGTGAGCATCAGCAACATGATGCCGATGACCCAGTTGAACTCCCGCGGTGGCTTGTACGCGCCGTGGTAGAAGACCCTGGCCATGTGCAGGAACACCGACAGCACCATGAGGTGAGCACCCCATCGGTGCATGTTGCGAACCAACAACCCGAAGGTCACCGAGGTCTGCAGGGTCTCGATGTCGTTCCACGCCGCCGCCGCGGTCGGCCGGTAGAAGAACATCAAGAAGATGCCAGTGACCGTGAGATGGATGAAGAGGAAGAATGACAGCCCGCCCAGGCACAGCGTGTAGCTGACCTTGACCGCGTGTCGCTTCACCTTCACCGGGTGCAGGTGGTACAGCACCGAGTTCATGACGACGTATGACCGGTTACGAGGGCTGTCGGTGTAGCCCTTCCGGAAGATGGAGCCCGGACGGAAGATGGACGCCCAGATCTGGGAGCCCTGCATCCGGTCGAGCATGTCGGCCGGCTTCGGGAGCCGGTCCTTGAGGCTGAGGTTCTTCGCCACTCGGTTGCTCTTCCTTCCCTAGAACCGCATGCCGTAGGAGTATCCGTGCTTGTCGTCGCGCTGGTGGGCGTCGCCCTCGCGGGGCGCCACACCGGTCTTGCCCATGATGATCACGCCGGTCGGACACCGGTCGACGCACAAGCCACACCGGGTGCAGACGTCCTCATCGACGATGAACACGACATGGTCGTCGGGGTCGACGCCTGGCTGTTCGGTGTTGAGAGCGTCGGCAATGGTGCTCGTATCGAGCATGTGGATGCACTTCCACGGGCAAATGTCGACGCAGCCCTCGCACATGATGCACTCGGACTGGTCGATGTGGAGGAACTGCTTCGGCTTGACCGACTTCGACAGATCCTCCGAAGAAATCTCCGCGATCGTGTACTCGCCAGGAAAATTCGGGAGCGGCGGGTTGGCGTCGGTCTTGGCCATCTCAGGCCCTCTTCACCAAGGGACGGCCATAGGCCGACACCAGCTCGGGAACCTCAGCGGCCTTCTTGCCCCGGTTCTGCCACCACGACCACGTGTACCACTGGCCGCCGAGGAAGGCGATGTAGATGCCGGCGGCGAGGATGTCGCGCAGCGCCTGGGCAGTGATGATGAAGAAGCCGTTCGGCAGCGGGATGCCCTTCGGGAAGAACACGTTGCCGGAGTTGGAGAACAAGTTGGATTCGCCGCCGAAGATGAAGCCGAGGGGACCGGCGGGGATGCCCAACTTGTCGGACCGCCAGCCGAGCTCGTTGTCGGCCCAGGTGAGCCACTGGTGCGGCAGGATCCCGTAGACCACGAACATGAGCGTAAACACGAAGGTGGCGGCCACAAAGGCCTCGCCCCAAGTGAGCGGCTGATCGGTCGGTCGGCGACGACCGACGGCGACGATGACGCCCATCATCAAGACGGTCAGCAGTATCGATGCGATTAAAGCGACCACAACGTGGCTCCCTGCCTCCGGCTCCTCGTGAATACCTTCACATTCTAACTCCAGACCACACTCTAGGCCCGAGTTGATGCTCTGGTTTAGCACGCGCTCCACCGGCCTTACACATCGACACCCCCCGCCTGGGCAGGGCCTCGCAGGCCGGTCCGGGCGCTTTGGTGATGGGCCGCGCGGCCCGCCTAGAGTCTGGCCCGTGACCGAGGTTCCCGAACATCTCTTGCAGCGGTCGCGCGAGCGACGATCCGCCCTCGGGGGCGGGGGCGACGCCGGCGAGGCTTCATCAAGTGAGTCCACCGCAGTCGAGACGGCCTCCGGGGCAGCCCCGGCCCAGGCCAGTGCAGCCGCACCGCCTCGGCCCGCGCCGACCGAGCCCGCGTTCGTTACTTCCGCTCCCCCGCCGCCCAAACGGGTGGCGCGCATCCCGGTGTGGGCCATGCCGGCCCTGATCGCCTTGCCCTTGTGGGCGATCGTGTTCGGTGGCGCCTTTGGCGAGCGTCCGACCGGCGAAGGGCCGAGCCTCGGCCAACAGGTCTATCTCTCCGCTGGGTGCTCGGGCTGCCATGGTCCCAACGGCGGCGGCGGCGTGGGTCCTGCGCTCGACAATGTCGGCACGGTGTTTCCCGATTTCGCCGACCACGTGTCGTGGGTCAAGACCGGCTCCGCCTCGTTCAAGGGCCAGACCTACGGTGCGACGGGCGAGGTGGCTACCGGCGGCATGCCGGGCTTCGCCGACTCGCTGACCGAAGAGGAGATCGTGGCCGTGGTTTGCTACGAGCGGGTCACGTTCGGGGGCGAAGCACCACCGCCCCAGTGCAGCACGGGCGCGGGGGTTGACGGGTCCACCGCAGCCGACTCGGCTGACCACGGCGGGTAGTCCGATGGCGAATCCCGACGTCCTCGTGGTCGGCGGGGGGCCATCCGGCGCGGCTTGCGCGTACTGGCTGGCCGAAGCGGGCCACGACGTGCTGCTCGTTGAGAAGAAGCGTTATCCCCGCGAGAAGACCTGCGGCGACGGTCTGACCCCGCGGTCGGTTCGCCAGCTCGAGGACATGGGCTTGGCCGAGAAGCTCACCGAGCACCACCGCTTCACCGGCCTGCGATCGGTCGCCTTCGGGCGCTCGCTGGAGTTGGCCTGGCCCGACCACCCCGACTTCCCGCCGTATGGCTATGTGGTCACCCGGCACGACCTCGACGCCTTCGTGGCCGAACGAGCCGAGAAGGCAGGCGCCACCATCTGGCAGGAAGCCGAAGCCATCTCGCCCATCGTCGAAGGCGGCCTCGTGAAGGGCGCGGTCATCAAGCACAAGGGCGCCGTTGTCGGCGAAGGGGGCGACAGCCAGGACGGTCGCACCGAAGAAGTGCGCGCCGCTTATGTTGTGGTCGCCGACGGCGCGAACTCGCGGTTCGGACGGGCGTTGGGCACCTCGCGAGACCGCGCCTTCCCCCTCGGTATGGCCATCCGCGGCTACTACGAGTCGCCCCGCCACGACGAGCCCTGGATCGAGAGCCACCTCGACATCCGCGACAAGGCAGGCAATGTTCTGCCGGGCTACGGCTGGGTGTTCCCGGTCGGCGACGGCCGGGTCAACGTCGGCGTCGGGCTGTTGTCGACGTTCAACCAGGGGAAGGCGGTCAACACCACCCACCTCATGTAGGCGTTCGTAGCCCAGGCGGGCGAGTCTTGGGGCCTCAACGACGAGAGCCAGCGCGGTCCGGCCACCGGTGGCCGGCTTCCCATGTCGTTCTCGGTTGGCCCCCAAGTGGGGCCGACGTGGCTGGTGATCGGCGACGCGGGCGGATCGATCAACCCGTTCAACGGCGAAGGCATCGCGTACGCTTATGAGACCGGACGGATTGCGTCGCGCTACCTCGATGAGGCGCTCCGCACCGGTGACGGGCTGGCACTCCAGGGCTATCCCGAGGAACTTGAGCGCATCTACGGCCTCTATTACAAGGTGGCCAGAGCGTTCGTAAAGATTATCGACAAGCCCGAGCTCATGAATGCCTTGGCGTCGACCGGCATGCGGTCGCGGACGCTCATGGACTGGGTACTTCGCATCATGGCCAACTTGTTGCGACCGGATGAGCTTGGTCCGGCTGAGGCGGCCTACAAGGCCGTGGCCGCCATCGCCCGCGTCACGCCAACCCACTCTCGCTGACCTCGCCGGCGCCGCCCCCGGACTCGCCGCCAGGTCACCCGGCGGACTCGGCTCCAGCTTGCCCGGACTCGGCGCCAGCTCGCCCGGCCTTCGCCGCGGCGGCGGCCTGCTCGAGGAGAGCCTCAAGGTCGACGGCGCTCCCTGCTTGGCTCGCCGCCCGCTCGTAGGCGGCTGCTCCGAGCCGCCGCTTCAGAGCGTCCCGGGCGAGTTCGCCGCAGTCGGCTTCGGTCAGACCGCGCTCCGCTTCGCCGCCGCGGAGCAGCGCGGTTGCCGCCAACAATTGGAGCGCAGCCTCATCCAGATCGCTGCGGTTCTGCTCGGTCAGGGTGGCTGCCACACCGTCGACGACCAACGCCACGCCGACCGGGTCGCCGACCCCAGCCAGATAATCGATCGCGACCAGCCCGAATCGCAGGGCGTCGTCAAACTGGCCTGCCCGACGAGCGAGGGCGGCCCGGAGGCCATGCGATATCCCAAGGCTTCTCCGGTCGCCGACCACCTCGAGATGACCAAGCGCCTCGTCGATATGCGCCGTTGCTTCGTCCAGCCGATTGGCGGTGGCCAAAAGGTCGGCCAAGTTGTGAAGGGTTTGGCCGATGACGCGGCTATCACCCGTGGTGCGAGCGCGGTCGATCAACTCGACATAGCAGCGCTCGGCCTCTTCGTGATCGCCCGCCATG
This sequence comes from Acidimicrobiales bacterium, assembly GCA_051002495.1. Classification (GTDB taxonomy): domain Bacteria; phylum Actinomycetota; class Acidimicrobiia; order Acidimicrobiales; family CADCTF01; genus JBPCMH01. The sequence goes on along the minus strand of JBPCMH010000302.1, from coordinate 459 downwards.
CCGGCCAGCACACCGAGGTTGTTCAGCGATCGCATGATGCCAACCTCGTCGCCCTGCTCGACGCGCATGTCGTAGCTCGTGCGGAAGGCTTCCGTCGCGGCGCGCGCCTCGCCCTGCAGCAAGAGCACATTGCCGAGCGCGGAGAGCGAGCCGGCAACGAGTTTTTCGTCGCCGATCTCCTTGGCCACCTGCAACTGCCGTTCGTGGTGGCCGCGGCTCGCGGGCAGGTCGCCCTGGATACGGCTGAGGGTGCCGGCCGCGGCGAGCGCCTGCACGAGTTCGCCGGGCGGCGCGTCGTGGCCAACGGCCAAGGCCCGCTCGACCCAAAGGCGTCCTTCCACAATCGAGCCGCGGGTGTCAAGGATCTGACCCAACCGCGACGCCAAGCCCAAGGCCGTGGAGGGATCTGCCTCAAGGGCCCACTCCATTGCCGCCCTGTAAGAAGGCAGGTCGTCGACG
>JBPCMH010000301.1:0-9682 GCA_051002495.1 Acidimicrobiales bacterium | reverse complement strand
GTGAGGTCGGGTTGTTGGCCCGTCTTGACGCGCTCAAGGCCGACGCGATCGCGCTGGCCGAGGCTGGTGATCCGGCGTTGCTGACGGGTGCGGAGGCTGAGCAGGTGCTGGCCGGCTTTGGTCGGGTGCGGAATGTGGTGTCGGGGGCGATGGCCGGTTACGCGGCCCGAGTAACCGAGACCGAGCGGTGGCGTCTCGCTGGTGCCCGCTCCGCTGACGCGCATTTGGGGTCGCTGACTGGGGGTTCGACGGGGTCGGGTCGTCGTCTGGCTGAGACCGGCCGCCGGCTGGTGGACGCCCCGGAGGCCAAGAAGGCGTTGGCTGAGGGCCGGTTGTCGTTGGATCAGGCCGAACAGGTCGCCGGGGCGGTGTCCGAAACCGTCGGGTCGCCCGATGATCGGGTCGCCGGGGGAGCGGCCGAAGTGGAGCGGCGTCTGTTGGAGGTCGCCGCTGGCGGTGATCTGGCTGGTCTGCGGGATGCCGCGGCGCAGGCCAAGCAGGCGGCCCGGGATGAGGCCCGCACCCGGCGGGTGCAGCACGACACCCGCCAGCTCCGGAAACGGTCCTTTGATGATGGTTCGGTCGGCGGGCAGTTCAAGCTGCCGCCGTGGGTCGCTGGTGAGGTGTGGGCGGTGTTGGATCGGCTCACCGAGCACCGCTTCGACCAGCAACGCCGGGCCGGCGTCCGCGACCAGCGGGAGGCTTATGCCGCCGACGCACTCTGTGCTGCCCTCGGGATCGAACCGTCGGTGCACCCCGACCGTGACGTGCCCGCCGCGGGCGAGCCCGATGAATCCGACGAGCAGACCAGCGCCAATGGCGAGCAGGGCAAGGTCGTGGGCGAGCCGAGGGTGAACATCCACAAAGAGCTGGTCGTGGTTGTTGATGCCGACAGCCTCCGCAACGGCACGGTCGGCCCCGACGGCACGTGTGAGATCCCCGGTGTTGGTCCGGTGCCGGTGCAGGCCGCCCGCGACCTCCTCGGCGAGGTAGGCGTGTCGATCGTCGTGAACAACGGCGTCGACATCGCCAATGTGACCCTCGGCGGGCGGCGCCTATCCAAATCGATGCGGCTGGCCATGCTCGCCGGCCACGGATGGCGCTGCGGCGACTGCGGCACCCCCTACCGCCTCCAGAACGACCACGACAAGCCGTACGCGATCACCCGCCACACCCGCCTCGACGAGCTCAGACCCCGATGCGAGGTATGCCATGGGGTCAAAACCCGACGAGAAGCTTCGCTGACGGCCGAAGCCGGACGCGACTGGCATAGGGCCGCGGCCAACATCATCGCCGCCCTCACCCTGATCCTGCTCCCCCGCGGCCCTTAAACCGCCCGCGGCCCTTAAACCGCCCGACGTGACTCCGAAGCGAACGGCCGGCCAGGCCGAGAGCGCGCTTACATTTTGATGTCGTGGGGGTGTATTGGCGCGCCGAGGCATAAGCATCGCTGGCCGCTCAGCCGAAGCTGTCGACCGGAAGCGCGCCAAGGGCCGCGGCGTGGTCCCATGCTTCTGGCAACAGGGTGGTCGCATCGGACTGGGAAGCGACACCAGGAGAGTCGGATATGGCGGCAGGTCTGCTGCACCGGTCCAGGCCACTCCTCCTCAGCAGCAGCAGACGCGGGCCGTTCGGCTTTCCTCGCGTGTTTTAGTGTGGGTTCACTCGTACCCTTTGGGGGGCGTAGCTCAGCTGGCAGAGCAGCGGCCTTTTAAGCCGAAGCGCGTGGGTTCGAGCCCCACCGCCCCCACCACCCGTCCAGGCCGTCGCCCGGCCGCCCTTCCAGCTCACCTCCACCTTGATCAGTTGTACCTCGCGGCTCGGTCGCTCGCTGTCGCCATGGGAACCGCGTGCGTGGGGGACGACCACGGGCCTATGATCGTCGATGTTCCTGACCGAGTTGAGGCGATAGTCGGTCGGGGGAGGTGGGGTCTTGCGGTTCGGTTCTATTGGAGTGAGGTGGCGGTCGATTAGCCGCAAGTGGCGGCACGGGGTCGTGCTAGCGGTCGTGGTGATGCTCGTCGCGACCCTTGCCGTCACCCTGGCGAACCGCGGCGGCGAGCCCCGCCGGCTGGTGACTGCAGGGTCGCCTGGGGAGCTTCTGCCCCCGGAGGACGATGTGGTCGAGCCGCCGGTGGAGATTGCTCAGGTCCCCGACGACAACGTCCCTCCTCCCGAGGATCTGAATGTGATCCCGCCCGCCCTGCAGCCCGACCAACCTCCGGCGCCGAAGCCGGCACCGACCGGACCCAGTCTCCGCATTGCCGCGGATCCGAAAGGTCGGTGGACCTTGGAGTTGACGGCCGCGGACTGTCTCGACCTGGTGATCGCTGACGGCACCCGTCATGACCGGCTGCTCTGTGCTGCGCCGGCCGCGGAGAAGCCGGTGGGTCTGCTCGTGGCCATCGGCACAACGGCCGGCCGGGTCTCGGTCATGGTGGTTCAGCCCGACGTGACGGGTCCGTCATCGTCGCCTCGACAGTCGGGGGGGTTCTTCTACGACGCGGAGGTGGCCGCCAACCCCGGTCGACCCGGCGTGGCCTACATGGCTGGGTTCATAGCGGACGGCACCACCGACATCGTCGTCAAAGCCGCGCCGCACACGGTTGCTCATCTGGTGGTCCCCGGCGACAACCGGTTGTACCCGGCGGTGGAGCAGGTCACCGGGCCGCCGTACGGACGTTGGAACGGCTACCGGAAGGTGACCTCGACCGGCTACTACTTCCGTGGCGATCAGGAGCTCGGTTTCTACAGTGGTGCGGGGGGACAGCCGTGTGTGCTGTACCGCCGTCTGGGTGGACCAGCTGAGGCGATGCTGGGCGACGGTTGCGCCCGCGCTGGAGATCACTTCCCGTACGCCGTGCTCAGTCGCATCGCCGCGAGTGGGGGAAACAACTTCACGGTGCTGGCCTTGACGGACGTAGCCGGCGCCAGCGCCCACATCGAGCTTCTTGATGGCGAGCGCGTGAACACCGCGATACAGGCTTATTCGGACACGAACGCAACGGGTTGGATCGCCCTCGCGGAGCGGATCCATCACGTCGAGTTGCCAGCCGGCACCACGCAGGTGATCTTTGTCCTGACCAAGGATGGCGTTGAGGTAGCCCGCAAGCAGGTCGCTGTTCCGACGTGATGGAGCTCCCGCCGGTCTGTCGCCGGTGTCGGCTCGCCCGGCGATGGGTAGCCTGAGGTCATGGACGCCGACCACACCCGCGAGCGGCTCGCCGAGGAGCGTCAGCGCCTCCAAGGCATCAAGGACGACTTCGCCGAGGAGCACCTCACCGACGAGACGGAGCGCGAGCGGCTCGGCGAGTCGTCCGACAACGCTCAGCACCAGGCCGACACCGGCACCGAGACCTTCGACCGCGAGCGCGACCTGTCGATCCTGGCTGAGGTCGAGGCCGAGTTGCACGACATCGACCATGCGCTCAAGCGGCTCGACGAAGGCACCTACGGCACCTGCGAAGCCTGCGGTAAGGCGATCGCAGACGAGCGCCTTGAGGCCCTTCCGGCCGCCCGGTTCTGCGTGAAGGATCAAGGCGCGGCCGAGCACGAAGTGCGCACGCACTCCGGAAACAGCTGAGCGTGGTTGCACGACGGCGCCGCCGGGCGCTGCTCGGTGTTCTCGGGCTGATGGGCGCGCTCGGTGCCGCCCGCGTCGTGCGAGCCGTGCGCGATCCCGACCTGCGGCATGACATCGAGCGCCGGTTGCGCATCATGCGGCTTACGACGCGACGCGGTGCCCACTTGGCGTTGACGAAGGTCAGGGGCCGCAACGCCACCGAAGAGCAGCGCAAGGCCCTCGACGACCAGTTCGCAATCAAGACCGCGCAAGACGTTGCCGGCGTTCTCGGTGGCATGAAGGGCGCCATCATGAAGGCCGGCCAGATGATCTCGTTCATCGCCGAGGGTTTGCCGCCTGAGGCCCAAGCGGCGCTGGCCACACTGCAGCAGGATGTCCCGCCAATGTCGCCGTCGCTCGCTGCCGGGGTCATCCGCGACGAGCTCGGTGGCGAGCCCGAGCAAGTCTTCCTGGAATGGGAGCCCATCCCTCTCGGTGCGGCGAGCATCGGCCAGGTGCACAAGGCGGTGACCAAGGACGGCCGCATCGTCGCGGTGAAGGTGCAGTACCCCGGGGTCGATAAGGCGATCAAGAGCGACCTCAACAACGCGGAGATGCTGTACGGGATGTTCGCCTCGTTCGCGCTGAAGAACCTCGACGTGAAATCACTCGTCGACGAGTTGCGCGACCGCATGGCCGACGAGCTCGACTATCGGCTCGAAGCCAAGCTGCAGCAGGAGTTCGCCGACCGATACCGCGGGCATCCGTTCATCCACGTGCCCGATGTCGTGGCCGAGCTGTCGACCCAGCGTGTGCTGACGACGGAGTGGGTGCAGGGCCTGCGGTTCGACGAGTTCAAGCGCACGGCGGATGAGGCGACGCGGCAGATGGCCGCTGAGGTCCTGTTCCGCTTCTCGCAGGGATCGATCCAGCATCACCACGTCTTCAACGGCGACCCGCACCCTGGCAACTACATCTTCCATCCGGACGGCACCGTGACCTTCCTCGATTTCGGCTTGGTCAAGAAATGGGGGCCGGGCGAGCTCGAGTCGTTGTCAGAGGTGCTCGATCGCATCCTCGACCGAGATGCCGAGGGAACGGTGAAGGCCGCCATCGCGGCGGGGTTCCTGCCAGCCGACCACGGCCTCGACCCGAGCCTGATCTTTGAGTACGTGAGCGGCCCGTACGCACCGTTCATGCCGGAGCGCTTCACCTACACCCGCGACTGGACGGCCAAGGCGCTCCAGGCGGTCGTCGACATTCAGGGTCGCTACAGCGAGGTCATCAAGCAGCTGAACATGCCGACGCACTACGTAATCCTCGACCGGGTGGTGTGGGGCATGTCGGCCATCCTCGGTCAGCTCGAAGCCACCAACACGTGGGGGAGTCTCCTGGCCGAGTACCGGAAGGGCGCGCCGCCGTCGACCGACCTCGGTCGACAGGAAGAGGCGTGGAGGGTGGCCCGGCCCGCCTAGCGGGTGTTGATCACCCGGAAGCCCTCGGCCAGCCGCGCATGCGGTCTTCGAGGCCATCGGGCGACGGGTGCTGGCTGACGTGCGAAAGAAGGGCCTTCTCCGTGCGTCGGGGTACACCGCGCAGAGAGCGGCCTCGCCGGTGCCGATCTGGTCTCGGGGCACAGCCGGGTCGAAACCCACCGGCGTCGCCGTCGGTCACGATGCAGTACGACACGTCGATGCCCTGCGCGGTCCACGTGGCGATGGTGCCCGCCGCGCCAAAGTCGACGTCATCCGGATGAGCGGTGACGACCAGGACCCGGGTGACTTCGAGTTCTTCTGCCATGCCGCTACCGTACCCGGGTCGCTGATTGGGCCATTTGGAACGCAGGCCAGCCACGCACGCCGTGGTGTGACGCGCGACCCCGAGCGTGTGGTGATATACAACAACTGGGTCGCCGGTACACCAGCGATCACTACCGCAGTTTCAAGCGCATCTCCTACTGAGGCGGCCATGCCCCCGACGACGCTCGGCGACGATCCCATCCTCCTAACCACTGCATCGGCCGACGATCTCGACCGCTGGCGGAACAACCTGCCTGGCTTTCACGTCGGCAGCATCGACGGACGCCGCAGCCGCACCGAGGCCGGGTTCTTCGATGAGGTGTCTCATGCCTTCTCGATGCCGGATCACTTTGGGTCGAACTGGGATGCGCTCTTTGACACCATGACCGACCTCTCGTGGCTTGATGCTGACGGCTATGTGCTGCTCGTCGAACACGCCGAGAATCTGCTCGCCGACGAAGCGCGCGATCGCGTTGAGGTCATGGTTTCGGTGCTCACCGAGGTGGCCGAGGAGTGGGAGGCGGGAGCGGGCGACGGGGACGAATCGCGGATGCTGGTCTTTCGCACGGTGCTCCACACAGATGACGACGGCGGCCAGACCGTGGTCGAACGCGTGGGATCCGCCGATCTCGGCGATCTAACCATTTGATCAACCAGCGACGCTGGTCAAGTAGCCGCGCTGTTCAAGTAGGCGCGCTGGTCAAGTAGGCGCGCTGTTCAAGTAGGCGCGCTGTTCAAGTAGGCGCGCTGGTCAAGTAGGCGCGCTGGTCAAGGGTCAAGGCTGAAGGCATCGCCCAGATCGAGTTGGCCCTGCGCTCTGTCGTCGATGCGCCGGCGGGGCCGCCGTCGATGGGGCGACGACCGGGGCTCACCTCGAGGCTCGACCTCGGTCTCGATCTCGGGCTCGGTCTGGGGTTCGTCGGCGTCGCCCATCCCCTTGGCCATCAGGAATCCCTTGGCCCGCTCGGCCATCGGATCGCGCGCGATCAGGGCTTTGAACTCGGGGCCGTGACCGAAGTGGACCAGGTGGGCCAGCTCGTGTACGAGCACGTGGTCGAGCACGAAGTCGGGGAAGGCCGCCAGCCGCGACGAGATGCGGATCGAGCCGTCGACTGGTGTGCACGAACCCCATCGGGTGTGCTGGTTGTCGACCCACCGGATCGTTGTCGGCTCAGGGAGCCCGAATCGGACCGCCACCCGGCTGGCCCGCGCCGTCAGGTCGATCTCTTCACACGTTGAGCGGCGGGCCAGCCGCTTGGTCATGACCTCGATCCAGTGCTGCTCTTCGGCTTTCGACATGCGCGCCGGAATCGACAGTTGCAGCACGCCATCGACCATGCGTGCCTGTACCGTCTTTCGGCGTTTCGCGCTCCGGATCACCTCCACGTGCATGGTTGTGACCGTATCGCCGCCCAGTGACAACGACGCGCATTCTCCCGTCTGGCGGTCTACAGCGACCGAGGTGTCGTGACGTGGCTGGGTTCGATCGGCACCACCGGGTCCCCTGGCGTGATGTCGGACCCGACGACCTCGTACCAGCGGCCGGCCAGGTTGGGGGTAGCCGCCGGTGTGCCGATCCCACAATGACGTTCGAGGGCCCGCAGCACACCCCCATGGCTAATGGTGAGCACTCGTTCACCGGCGAGTGCGGTCTCGATCCGGACCAGGGCGGGCAGCACGCGGGCCAGGAGGTCGTCGTCGGTCTCGCCTTCTGGCGGTCGGGCCACGTGACCCGTCTCAGGGTCGAAGGCCTCTGGCCACCGGGCCCGGATCTCAGCCTTCGTTAAGCCGGTAAACGGGCCAACGTCGCGCTCGCGCAGGCCGGCCTCGACAGTCGGTTCGCCCAGTCCAAGCGCCTCGGCGATGATCTCGGCCGTTCGTTTCGCCCGTTGCAGGTCGGAGCAGACTGCTCCGGTGAGGCCGAGCGAGCGGAGATGGTCGGCGGCCTCGACGGCTTGTGACTCGCCCCGCGCCGACAGGGGAGCGTCGGCCCAACCCTGCCACCGACCCTCGGCATTCCAGGTCGACTGGCCGTGTCGGAGCAGGAGGAAGGCGGTCACCGGTCGATCGTAGGTGGCTCGTTCCGGCCGCCTCAGCGTGCCCGGTGTGTCGGACTGACTGGCCGGCCTGTTGGCCTGACCGGCTGGTCAAGTACCGTTTCCGGGCGAACGTCGCACGGGCGAGGAGGATCATGGCGCTACCTGTCGAGAAGTTGGGCACGACATTCGAGGGCACGACCGAGGTCATCGACGCTGATCGGGCCAAGCGGTACGCGGCCGCCACCAACGATCCGAACCCGGCCTATGAAGCCGGCAAGTACGCCCCGCCGGTGTTTGGTGTGGTGCCCACGTGGGCCACGATGGGCCTGGCCGTGGCCAGCGTCGTTCCGAGCGAGGCGCTGATGATGGTGGTGCACGGTGAGCAGGACATGCACTTCCACCAGCCGCTGATCCCTGGTCGCTCGATTGCATCCACGGCTGAGGCCTTCAGTGCCCGTGTCGGTGGCTCCGGTACTCGGTTCGCCGTACGCGTGGTGAGCACCGACACCGAGAGCGGCGATCTGGTCCTCGAGCAGTTCGTGACCCTGTTCATCCGCGGCATGGCCGATGGCGACAGCGCCGGTCCCGACAAGCCCGACCACACGTTCCCTGATGCCGCACGGTCGGCCGAGGTCGCCACCCACACCGTTCATGTCGACGACGACCAAACCTTCCGGTATCGCGAGGCATCCGGCGACGAGATGCCCATCCACCTCGACGACAGCTTTGCCAAGTCAGTTGGTCTGCCCGGCATCATCGCTCACGGCCTCTGCACCATGGCCATAACCAGCCAGTCGGTGATTCAGACCGTCGCCGGCGGTGATCCCGGCCGTCTCAAGCGGCTCGCCGTTCGGTTCGCCAAGAACGTGTTCCCGGGCGACGATGTGACGACCAGCGTTTATCGCGTCGGCACCGAAGACGGGGCCGATGTGTACGCATTCGAGACTGTCAGCTCGCGCGGCGAGACCGTCATCACCAACGGTCGCGCCGTCGTCGAGGCCTGAGCGTCGCCGGTGGCCGTTGTCCGCCTGTTCGCCAGCGCTCGGGAGGTTGCCGGCACCGGTCGAGAGCATCTGCCAGGCCACACGGTGGCCGACGTGCTCGACGCGGCACGGGCTCGCTTCGGCGACGGGTTCTCCGCGGTCCTCGACACCTGCCGGGTGTGGGTGAACGGCGAACCAGCCCTACCAGATGACGCCGTCGGCGAATTAGACGAAGTGGCTGTTCTCCCGCCGGTGTCAGGAGGATGAGCGTGGCCACCGAGTCCGCGCCGCGCCGACTCCTTCCGCGCCGCCGGTCCGACGCGGTTGAGGAGGAGACCGACTCCGACTCGGGTCGTCGGGCCCGCGTCTCAGCCATGTTGGAGCGACTGGCGCCGGCCATTGATGTCGACGGCCCTCGGGTCCGCCTCGGCCTGGCGTGGGCGAGCCTCACCCTGATCCTCGCCGCCACCACCACGGTCGGGCTCGCGGTCGTCTTGGCCGGCGCGTCGATGGCGGCCGCCGGACAGGCGGCGCGCTCGTGGCGGCGCAGCGACGTCAAACCGTGGCGTCCCGTTGCTGTTCTCGGTGCTGCCCTGTTGCCGCTCGGGGCCGCGGTCGGCCCGCTGGGCGTGGCGTTGGTCGCGGCCGGAATCGTGGTCGCCGCCGTGATCGGGCACCGCTCCCTGGACACGGGCGACGGACTGCGAACCGCAGCGATTGCCCTGCTGTTCGGGATGGCGGGCGCCAGCGTCGTCTTGCTGCGCACCGAGGTCGGTGTGGTCGCCGTGCTGGCCTTCCTCTTCACGGTGCACGTCTGGGACGCCAGCGCCTTCGTCGTCGGTTCCGGCGCGAACAACCGCTGGGAGGGCCACTTGGCGGCCGGGGCGTCGACGGCTGCGGTCACCCTGTTCGTGGCGGCCATGCTGGTGCCGCCGTTCCGCGGCTTGAGCCCGGTCGTGCTCGGGTTGGTCGTCGGCCTGCTCGGTCCGGTCGGGCCATACGTGGGTTCGATGGTGCTGGGCGACCCCACCCGGCGGGCGCCCGCCGTTCGCCGCCTTGACGTGCTGCTCGTGGCCGCGCCCGTGTGGGCCGTGGCCGCCGCGGTGTTGCTCGGCTGAGCCTGCGTCGCGTCCCTTAGGTCGGCCGCTGGGCCAGTACGGGCTGGAGCCGCTTGGCTTCGCGTTCGGCGTCGAGCATCCGCCGCAAGGCTTCCATCGGCGCGGCAGGATCGCTCGCCCGGTTGGAGCGTTCGTCGGGGTCGTTGGTGAGGTCGTGCAACTCCCACTCGTGTGGTTCGTC
>JBPCMH010000300.1:0-2677 GCA_051002495.1 Acidimicrobiales bacterium | reverse complement strand
CCTTCACCCGCTGTCGCATCCCCTTTGAGTAGGTGCGGACGGGTCGGCGGTCGTCGGGGTCGAGGTTGACGAGACGGATCGCATCGGCGGCGGCCGCGGACGGGCTAGGAACCCCGTGGAGTTCCGCGGCAAGCGACACGAACCGATGAGCGGTGATGGCGTCGAACATCGCCTCTTGTTGGGGGACGAGTCCGATGCGGCGGTTGAGGCTGAGGTCGCGGCGGGGGGTCTGGCCGAGGACGCGCACGCTGCCCCGTGAGGGTCGCTCGAGGCCGCAGAGCACGCGCAGCAGGGTGGACTTGCCCGCACCGTTGGGCCCGAGCAGGGCGGTGATGCCAGGCCCGATCGAAAAGCTCACCTCTGACAGGGCAACGATGCCACCGAACCACTTCGAAATTCCGGCGACCTCAATGGTCGCCCCGAGGGCAGCGGTCTCAGCTGCCGCGGCTCCTGCCGCGTTTCCTGCCCCGGCGCCAGCGGGGGCCTTTGACCTGCGAGCGCCGCTCACCGGGTGACCTGCAGGGTCTCGTAACGCCAGATCAAGATGGCGGCAGAGACCAGGGTGATCGCTCCCAAGCCGGCGGCGAGCACGACCCACGGCACGAAGATGGGAGGAAGGCCGCCTTCGCCGTAGATGTGTGACACCAGATCGAACGGCGCCCGGAAGAGGTTGAAGGCCATCACGCTTCTCGAGACATCGAGTGCGAAGTGGAGCGTGGAGGTGACCGCGCTCGAGCCGATAATGGTGAGCAGCACACCGGCGGCCGCGACGGCTCGGCGGTCGGTCAGGCTGGCCACCGCCAACGACAACAGGCCGTACACGAGAGCCATCACGACGCCGCTGGCGACGATGCGCCCAAGCGTGCCGAGGAATCCGAGGATGCCGTCGGGCCCGACGCCTTGGGCCGCGTACCCAAGGAGCAGCAGCAGCGGGGGACCGAGGGTGACGGCGAGCAGGATCGTCATCACCGCGGCGAACTTGGCCAGGAGATACGTGCGTCTCGATAGCGGCGACGCCAGGTAAAGGCTGAGCACCTTTGAGCGGCGATCAGGGCATAGCGACTCGGGCGCCACGAAGGTGACGAACAGCACGATGGCCGACACGATGAAACCGTAGGAGTCGGCGTAGACCGGGATGAGCGGCTCGGCCAGTCGGTCGCCGAACAGGCTGATGACGCCGACGAAAACGATCGTCGGCACGTACGCGAAGACGATGGTGAGAACCGGGAGAATCTTTGATCGCGCCGGCCGTCCCAGGCCGAGCAGGTGACGCAGCGTCTGCACCCACAGGCTGCGGACGGCATGCGGCACCCCGAGCCGGGGCCCGTCGTAGGGCCGGTAGCCGCGCTCAAGAATGCGGGCGTCGCTCATTGGGGTGCTCCGTCGGTCGCGACGGGTTCGGTTCCGCTGGCGCTGCCGGCCAGGAACACCTCTTCGAGGGTGGCGGTGCGGGTGCGCATCCGCCGGAGCGGCACCTCGGCACGGGCAATCGTGTCGCGCACGACGTCGAAGACGTTGGGGCTCTCCAGCGCGACGGTCAGCATGCGTCCATCGGCGATGGCGGCGAGTCCGGCCTCCTGCAACATCGATGCGGTGTCGGTCGCGTCGACGTCGAGCTCGACGAGCAGCTCGCTGCGATCGACGCCGCGCAACTCGGTGAGGGACCCGGCGCGCACCACCCGACCTTGGTCGATGATCACCGCCGCGTCGGCTACCCGCTCGACCTCGTCGAGAAGGTGGGAGGACAGGATCACGTCGTGGCCGAGGCGGGTCGCCACCTGCTTAATGAGCCCGAGCATCTGGTCGCGCTGCATGGGGTCGAGGCCGTTCGTGGGCTCGTCGAGAAGCACGAGATCAGGATCATGAGCGATGGCCAGGGCCAGCTTCACCCGTTGGCGCTGGCCGGTCGACATGGTGCCAACGGCGCGTAGACGCTCCTCGCCGAGTCCGACCTCGTAAAGCGCGTCGCTGGCCCGAGCCTGGGCCTCCCGCGTGGGCAGGCCGTGGAGTTCGGCGATGTGGCGAACCAGATCGTGGGCCCGCAGGTCGGGCGGCATGGCGTCGTGCTCTGGTGCGTACCCAATGCGGGCGCGGATGGCCGGGCCGTGGAAACGAGGGTCAGACCCAAGGACCGCGAGTTGCCCACCGTCGGGGTTGTGCATGCCGAGGATGAGGCCGAGCATCGTGGTCTTGCCCGCGCCGTTCGACCCGAGCAAACCCGTGACGCCCTTGCCCATGGTGAACGTTGCCCCGTCGAGCGCGCGCGTTGAGCCCCAGTCCTTGATCACTCCTTCCGCAGCCACCACCGCACCAGTCATCGGGTGGAGGCTAGCCACGCCTACGGGTCCAGAACGACATGTCCGATAGCGGGAAGCCGGGGACCGGTCGCGTCCGTAGGCTGAGTCGCATGGAGACCATCGAGGGCCGGCTTGAGGTAGTAGCCACGGCCTGTCGCATGCTGGCCGAGGCCGGCGACCCGGTGGCTGACATCGCTGCCCGGCTCGGATGGAGCCAGCGCCATCTCCAGCGGCTGTTTCGCGACACGACCGGTGTGACGATGAGCGCCTACCGACGGCAGGCCCAGGCCGACCGGGCCCGGTCGCATCTGCGCGACGGGGTTGCTGTGACGGAGGCTGTGTTCGCGACTGGCTGTGGCTCGCCCCGCACGTTTTACGAC
>JBPCMH010000299.1:0-5010 GCA_051002495.1 Acidimicrobiales bacterium | reverse complement strand
ACGCATGTCGGTGATTTCCTCGGGGCGCTCGTCGACGAGCAGCACCATCAGGTGGACCTCAGGGTTGTTGGTCTCGATCGCCTTGGCGATCTGCTTAATGACCGTCGTCTTACCCGCCTTGGGGGGCGACACGATCATGCCGCGCTGACCCTTGCCGATCGGGCTGATCAGGTCGATGATCCGGGCGGTGATGTTGGACGGGTCGCCCGGCATCTCCATGGTCAGTTTCTTGTCGGGGAACAGCGGCGTCAGCTCTTCGAACTTCGGCCTGTCCTTGGCGGCCTCTGGATCGAGGGCGTTCACCTTGTCGATCTGGAGGAGGGCGCCGAACTTCTCGTTACCGAGCGGTGGCCGGCATGTGCCCTCAATGTGGTCGCCCTTGCGCAGGGAGAAGCGGCGAACCTGGCTAACCGACACGTACGCGTCATCGGCGTGACCGAGGTAGCCGTTGGTCCGCACGAACCCGTAGCCCTGGTCTCCGAGGTCAAGCAGCCCGACCAACGGCAGGGGGTCGCCCTGGAACTGCTGATCGGCGGTCGCCTCCTGGCTCTTGAACTCCGTGTTGCGGTCACGGCCGCGGCGCCGCCGGCTCCGGCGGCCGCTGTTTGCAGCACCGGCTTCGTTACCGGGCTGGGCCCGACCGCCACCCTGGTTGCCGCCCTGGTTGCCGCCGCCCTGGTTGCCGCCACCCTTGTTCCGGCCGCCGCCACCTTCGTTGGTGTTGCGGTTCTGGTTGCGGTTCCGGCCGTCCTTGTTGTCGTTGCCAGCCGTTTGGCTCTTCGCCCGACCGCCGCCCTGACTCGCGCTGCCCTCGCCGGAGCCGTCGTTGCCGTTGTCAGATTTCGCCGCTGGCCCGTCCGGCTCGCCCGAGTCGTCGTTCTTGCGGGCGTCGGCGTTCTGGGGCTTCTGGGTCTTCTGGGATCGGGCTGGCCTGTCGGCTTCGCCGTCGGCTGCAGCCTCGGCTGGTTCGACTGGTTCGCTGGCATCGCCGTTGGATGCCGCGTCCTCAGCCTTCTTGGCCCTCGTCCGCTTGGGCTTGGTCTCGGTTCCGTTCGAGTCCGCCGCCTCGACTCCGGCCGCGACCAAGATCTGGCTGATCAGGTCAGCCTTCTTGGTCCGACTGGCTGCCTTGACGCCAATGGCCTGCGCAATGGTGTGGAGCTCGTCGCTCGCCTTGCGTTCCAGGACCGAACGTTCGAGCGCTTGATCTGCGCTCATAGGTGCACCTCGCTTGTTCTTCTACGCGTTGGTGGATGGAGTGGTAATCGTCGTGCTTCGACGCGTCATCGCCGTTCTCCGGGCCCCAGTCAGAGAGATTGCGGACCTCGGTCGACCCGCCCGGGCGTCAGCGACGTCAGGGTCAGGGGTACGGGAGAAGGGAAGACCTACAAACGATCGACCGCTCTCCGGTGCCGTCGGCAGGGGCCCCACGTGGGGTTAGTCCGCCCGAGTCGGCAAGCGATGTCGGAAACCATGGTAGCCGTTGCGTGCGGCTACCGGCAACAACTGCCTCAAACGCCGAGTTGTTCTGCGATCGCGTCGTAGGTGGCGTCCACCGCGGCTGGCACCGCGATCTGCCCGATGGCGGTATCCGGGTCCTTGAGTCCGTTGCCGGTCAGCACGCACACCACCGAGCTGCCCTGGGGGACGCCGGCCTTGATCAGTCCGGCCACCGAAGCGGCAGACGCCGGTTCGCAGAAGACTGACTCCTCGGCGGCCAAGAACCGGTAGGCGGCCAGGATCTCCTCGTCGGTCACCGAGTCGATGGCACCGCCGGACTCGCTCGCCGCGGCCAGCGCGGCGTACCCAGAAGCCGGCTTGCCGATGCGGATGGCGGTAGCAATCGTCTCCGGGTTCTCGATGTCGTGCCCGACGACAAGCGGGGCGGCACCGGCAGCCTGGAAGCCGAGCATGCGCGGCAGGCGGGAGATCCGCCCCGCGTCCTGGTACTGGCGGTAGCCCTTCCAGTAGGCGGTGATGTTGCCGGCGTTGCCAACCGGTATGCAGTGCACGTCAGGGGCGTCGCCAAGTACATCGACGATCTCGAAGGCGCCGGTCTTCTGCCCCTCGATGCGGTACGGGTTGATGGAGTTCACCACCGTGACCGGGGAGCGCTCCCCCAACTCACGCACGATGTCGAGCGCAACGTCGAAGTTTCCCCGGATCTGCAGGACCGTCGCTCCGTGGATGAGCGCCTGCGCCAACTTGCCGAGGGCAATGTGCCCCTCCGGGATCAGCACCGCGCAGGTGAGTCCGGCGCGCGAGGCATACGCCGCGGCAGACGCAGAGGTGTTGCCAGTCGACGCACAGACCACCGCCTTGGCGCCCTCCTCGACCGCCTTCGAGATGGCGACGGTCATGCCGCGGTCCTTGAACGAACCGGTCGGGTTGAGCCCCTCGTACTTCAGATAAACATCGGCCCCCACCCGCTCAGACAGACGGGGCGCGGGGAGCAACGGCGTGTTGCCCTCCTGAAGCGTGATCACTGGGGTGGTGGCCTCGACGGGTAGAAAGTCGCGGTAGGCCTCGATCAGGCCGGGCCATGCGGTGAGGCCCCTCGGCAGTGTCATTCGGGCCCGATGACCCGAAGCAGCGAACCGATCCGGTCGACGGAGTCGAGCTCGCGCAGTGCGGCGATCGTGGCCTGCATGTCGCGCTCACGCGCCCGGTGGGTGATGAAGATCAGGCGGGCTTCGCCGCCGAGGCCCTCTTGCTCCATCGAGCGAATGGATACCCCGTGGTCGCCCAACACGCCAGCCACCGCGGCCAGCACGCCGGGCCGGTCAGCCACCTCGATGTTGAGGTAGTACTGCGAGACGAGGTCATCGATGGGACGCAGGGATGCCGGGGTAAGCGAGACCGTGCGGCCTGCTCCTCCGGCGCTGAGGTTGTGGGCCGCGTCGATGAGGTCACCCAGAACCGCGCTGGCCGTTGGCATGCCGCCGGCACCCCGTCCATAGAGCATCAGCTCGCCAACCGCCTGGCCCTCGATGAACACCGCGTTGAACGACTCGCGCACCGCGGCGAGCGGGTGGGTCGACGGGATCATCGCCGGATGCACCCGCACCGCCACTTTGCCGTCGATGCGCTCGGCAACGGCCAGCAACTTCACGACGTAGCCCAGCCGGGTGGCAAAGGCGATGTCGGCCGCGCTCACCGCGCTGATCCCCTCCCGGTAGACATCGCCCGCGACCACCTTCACCCCGAAGGCGATGCCGGCCAGGATCGCGGCCTTGGCCGCGGCGTCGTAGCCCTCGACATCCGCGGTCGGATCGCGCTCGGCGAAACCGAGACTCTGAGCCTCGGCCAGCGCATCTGCGTATTGGGCGCCGTCCTCGGTCATCTTGGTGAGGATGTAGTTCGTCGTGCCGTTGACGATGCCGATGACGCGGTGAATTTCCTCGCCGGCCAACGACTCGCGCAGCGGCCGGATCAGAGGGATGCCACCGCCGACTGCAGCTTCGAAGAGCAGGTCAACGCCAGCTGCCGCGGCCGCGCCAAACAACTCCTCGCCGACGTTGGCCACCAGCTCCTTGTTGCCGGTCACGACCGGCTTGCCGTGTTTCAGCGCCTCCAGAATCAAGCTTCTCGCCGGCTCGATCCCACCGATGACCTCAACGACGACATCGACATCGTCGGCACTGACCACCTCAAAGGCATCGGCAGTGAACATCGACGCCGGGACCGGCACCTGCCGCTCCTTGGCCGCGCTGTGCACCGCGATGCGCGTGAGCTCGAGGCGAAGGCCGGTGCGGGCGCTCAGCGCTTCTGGATCATCAACCAGCAACTTGACCAGCGCGCTGCCCACATTTCCGCACCCCAGAAGCCCCACTCGCACTGCGTCAGTCACCCCCGGCAGGCTACAAGGTCACCCACCCCGCCCTCGGGGCTAAAGATCGAGGCGGAGCAAGTCGTCGTAACTCTCGCGCCGAACGACGAGGCGAGCCTCGGAGTCGCGCACGAACACCACGGGCGGACGCGGGACCTTGTTGTAGGTCGAGGCCATCGAGTGTCCGTAGGCGCCGGTCACCGGGGTCGCCAGCAGGTCGCCGACGGCGATGTCGTCAGGAACGAGAGCGTCACGAACGACGACATCGCCCGACTCGCAGTGCTTACCGACAACGGTGACCTCACGCGTGCGATCGCCGTCGGTGGCGCGTGGCAGGAACGCCTCGTAGCCAGATCCATAGAGGACCGGACGCGGGTTGTCGCTCATCCCACCGTCAACGGCGACGTAGGTGCGGATTTCGGGGAGGTGCTTGATCGTGCCCACCGTGTAGATGGTGACCGCGGCGTCGGCCACGATTGAGCGTCCGGGCTCGGCGCTGATGCGCACGTCGTCGGCGATGCCCGCGTCGGCGCACGCCTGTCGGGTCGTGGCGGCCCACTGCGCGATCGTGGGCGCCTCCTCCCCCGCGACGTACGCCACGCCGAGCCCGCCGCCAACGCACAGTTCGGGCAAATCGAGCGGACCGAAGAAGCCCGCGACCACCTCGGCTTCCTTCTGAAACGAATCCAACACGAAGATTTGGCTGCCGATGTGGGCGTGTAGGCCGACGAGCTCGACCGCGGCCGAGGCCCGCGCTCTCGCAACCGCCTCCGAGGCGGCCCCGCTGGCCACCGAGAACCCGAACTTGGTGTCCTCTTGGCCGGTCATCACAAAGACGTGGGTGTGGGCCTCGACACCGGGCGTGATCCGCAGGAACACCCGCGGGGCGATCCCGGTGTCGGCGTGGAGTCGTTCGAGGCGGTCGAGCTCATCGAAGCTGTCGACGACGATGCGGCCGACGCCAGCGTCGACCGCCATCCGCAACTCCACCTCCGACTTGTTGTTGCCATGGAACACCAGGTGATCGGCGGGAACACCGGCCGCCAGGGCCACGTGGAG
Organism: Acidimicrobiales bacterium; assembly: GCA_051002495.1. Taxonomy (GTDB): domain Bacteria; phylum Actinomycetota; class Acidimicrobiia; order Acidimicrobiales; family CADCTF01; genus JBPCMH01. The sequence continues at coordinate 122 of JBPCMH010000299.1, read as the reverse complement.
CTCGCCACCCGTCGACACGTCGATCCACATCCCCTCCTCGTGGACCAGCGTCGCCGTCGCCTTGCACAGGAAAGCCTTCGACGCGTAAGCAACGCCATCGCCCCACGCAGCCACCGCCTCAC
>JBPCMH010000298.1:0-4743 GCA_051002495.1 Acidimicrobiales bacterium | reverse complement strand
GATCTCGCCAGTGCGGGATCAGGCAGCGGCAGATCGCGCCGCAGCCGACGAAGGGACGCCGAATGAGCGACACCGCCACCTCTCCGCCCCGGACGTCCCGCTTCTCCCTGTCCGCGGTCACCGGCGGGGCCGCCGCCACTCCCTTGCTCGTACTCTTCGCCCTGAACGCCGTCGACGAACTCGACCGAAGCGCGTTCGCGGTGCTCGTGCCTGAAATTCGCGATGCCTTCGGGCTGAGCAACCAAGGCATCTTCACCATCATCGCCATCGTTGGCGCCCTCTCCTACGGGCTCCAACCCCTGATCGGCTACTACGGCGACCGCGGCCCGCGCGTCCGAATCGCCGTGCTCGGCGGCATCGCCCTCGCGGTGTTCTCCATCTTCACCGGGCTGGCCCCCTTGGTGTGGATGCTGGTGGTGGCCAGGAGCGGTTCCGCGGTCGGCCGGCTGGTCAACGATCCCACCCACAACTCGCTGATTGCCGACTACTACGAGCCAGACGTGCGCACCAAGGTCTACGGGTTCCACCGGGCCGCGAACTCGGCCGGGCAGATCGTCGGCCCCTTGTTGGGCGGCGTGCTTGCCGCCTGGCTGGGCTGGCGGGCTCCGTTCCTGATCTTGCCGATCCTCACCGTGTTGGCCGTCCTGGCCGCGGTCACCTTGCTGCGGGAGCCGGTCCGGGGTCGGTTCGAGCGACTGGCCATGGGTGCCAGCGACGAGGTGGCCGACACCGAGGAAGCGGCCCCGTCGCTGGCCGAGGCCTGGCGCATCTGCAACCAGGTCAAGACGCTTCGGCGCATCTGGATGAGCCTGCCGTTCCTGGCCGCCGCGCTCGTCGGACTGGCCTCGCTCACGTCGGTCTACTACGAGGACGTCTACAACCTGAATGAAGCCAGACGCGGTCTGATCGCCGCGGTCGCCGAGCCCTTCCAGCTCGTCGGCATCCTGATCGGCATACCGCTGGCCACCCGACTGTTCCGCCGCAGCCCCGGTCTGGTGCTGCAGTTCCTCGCCGTGGTCGGCACCCTGAGCGGGCTCTTCCTGGCCGGCTTCGCCCTGGCACCCAACCTGCCCACGGCCATCGTGATGAACGTGCTGGCCAGCTCGGTCCTCGGGGTCCTCACGCCGGGCATCACCGCCGTGCTGTCGCTCGCAATTCCTCCCCGGGCCAGGGGCATGGGCTTCTCCATCGGTGCGCTTTACATCATCCCCGGCTTCCTGATCCTGGTGATCATCGGCGGCTTCGCCGACACCATCGGCATTCGAGGAGCGCTGCTGGTACTGCTGCCGGTCTTCCTAATCGGCGCGTTCATCATCGCCTCGGCCGGTTCGTACGTGGCCGACGACATCCACAAGGTGCGCACCTCGGCCCTGGCCCAAGCCGAGGTCATGGCCGCCCGACGCAACGGCGAGGTCAAGTTGCTCCTCGTCAAGGACCTCGACGTGGGCTACGACTCGGTGCAGGTGTTGTTCGGCGTCAACTTCGAAGTCGACGAGGGCGAGATCGTGGCCCTGCTCGGGACCAACGGTGCGGGCAAGTCCACCTTGCTCAGGGCCATCTCGGGGCTGAACGAAGCTTCGGCTGGCGCGATCATCTTCGACGGACAGGACATGACCTACGCGCCGCCGCAGGAAGTGGCCGCGCGCGGAGTCGTGCAAGTTCCCGGCGGCAAGGGAGTGTTCCCAAACCTCACCGTCGAGGAGAACCTCAAGATCGCAGGATGGCTGTACCGGAAGGACGGCGAGTACCTGAAGGCCGCGACCGAGCAGGTGCTCGAATACTTCCCGGTGCTGCGCGACCGGTGGGAGCAGCCAGCCGGCAACCTCTCCGGCGGCGAGCAACAGATGCTCACCCTGGGCCAGGCCTTCATCACCCAGCCCCGCCTGCTCATGATCGACGAGCTGTCGTTGGGACTGGCGCCAATCATCGTCGAGCAGTTGCTCGAGATCGTCCGAGCCATCCAGGCCAAGGGCACCACCATCATCCTCGTGGAGCAGTCCGTCAACGTCGCCCTCACCGTCGCCCACACCGCGTACTTCATGGAGAAGGGCGAGATCCGTTTCAAGGGTCCGACCGCCGAGCTGCTTGAACGTCCGGACGTGTTGCGCTCGGTCTTTCTCGAGGGTGCGGGCACAGTCAACGACTCGACGAACGGCACGCCCAACGGCAAGAAGGCCAAAGGCGGGGCGAAGACGACCGCGGTGGCCAAGCTCTCCGAGGTCAACTTCGAGGTACCGCCAGTACTCGAGGCCTACGGGGTCACGAAGGCATTCGGTGGCATCAACGCAGTGACCGACGTCGAGTTCGAACTTCGGCAAGGCGAGATCCTCGGCATCATCGGTCCCAACGGCGCCGGCAAAACCACCCTCTTTGACCTGCTCAGCGGGTACCTCTCGCCCGATCGAGGCCGCATCATGCTGCTCGGCGAGGAAGTGACCGATTGGTCGCCCGATGCCCGGGCCCGGTTCGGCCTCGGCCGATCCTTCCAGGACGCGCGGCTGTTCCCCGCGCTGACCGTCACCGACGCAATCGCCCTCGCCTTGGAACACCAGGTTGAGGTCCGCGACCCCGTGGCGGCCGCGCTGAACTTGCCAGTCGTGAGCGACTCTGAAGCCGCCGTGCACGAGCGGGTCGAGGAACTCGTGGAGTTGATGGGACTCGACGCGTTCGCCGACAAATTCATCTCAGAGCTCTCGACCGGCAGCCGCCGCATCGTCGATCTGGCCTGCATCCTGGCGCACGAACCGAAGGTCATCTTCTTCGACGAGCCGTCCTCCGGCATCGCCCAGAAAGAAACCGAGGCCCTCGGACCGCTCCTCCACCGGATCCGGGAGTCGACCGACGCCAGCCTCCTCGTCATCGAGCACGACATGCCGCTTATCACGTCGATCTCCAACCGCATACTGGCCCTCGATCTCGGCCAGGTGGTCACCGACGGGCCGCCAGAAGAAGTCGTCCACCATCCACAAGTCATCGCGTCGTATCTCGGCTCGTCCGACGAAGCCATCAACCGGTCCGGTGCCAGCCGGACACCAGCAAAACGACGTCGCCGCCGCAGCACGGCGACGCGCTAGGAACAGGGGAATCACATCATGAAGAACTGGGAATCCATCACCCTCGGCGACCTTGGCAAGGGGTTCGTCAGGTACCGACCGTTCATCGCCATCCTTCTCGCCATTTTGTTGGCCATGGCGCTGCTGTCGGGAGCCAACTCGGGCGACAACGACTCTGGTGAGGTCGCGACTGGTTTCGAAAGCGGCGGCACGGTGGTGGCAGGTGCCGGGGATGAGACCGAAACCACCAACCCCGAAGGCGACGTGATCGACCCGGCGACGGGTCAGGTCACGCGACGGGGCGGCACCAGCGGATCGGGATCGTCGAGTAACCGGGGAGCTGGCACAGGGGCCGCGGTTGTGCCCGGCCAGGCGCTGTCGGTTCCAGAGGGGTCAGTCAGCGCCAACTGCGACCCGGCTCGAGGGCGCATCAAGGTGCCCACCAACTTCGCCCCGCCATGCGTGAAGGTGAACCGAGCCACCGGCAACGACTACCAAGGGGTCACCAAGGACGAGATCACGATCGTCTTTTACCGCGGTCAGTCCAACGCGGCAACGGCTGCTGCGCTCCGCGCCGCTGGTGCGTCGGATCCTGAGGAGGACGTGCGCGCCACTATCGAGGCTTACCTCGCCTACTTCTCCGCCCACTACGAGCAGTACGGCCGCAAGATCAAGTTGGTCTACAAGGAGGGCTCTGGCCTTCCGGACAACGACTCGGCGGGCCGGGCCGACGCCATCGACATCGCCACCAGGTTGAAGGCGTTCGCGGTCATCGGCGACCCGAACAATGCCTATGTCGACGAGTTGGCTGCCCGCAAGGTGATCTGCATCTGCACCACATCGCAGCCGCAGGAGAACTACGAGAAGTGGGCGCCGTACGCGGGGTACACCACGCTGATGTCATCCACCCAGGGGTATGTGCACCGGGCTGAGTACATCGGCAAGCGCCTTACCGGTCGCAAGGCCAAGTGGGCCGGGACGAGGGGCACACCGCCGGTCCCCATGAGCACTGAGGATCGCAAGTTCGGGCTCCTGTGGTTTGAGACGCCTGATGGTGCTTACAAGGCTGGAATCGACTTCTTCAAGATCGAGCTCAAAAAGAAGTACAACGTCACCCTGGCCGCCGATCAGGCCTTCACCGGCGCCATCGGCCCAGGCTCCGATCCGGCCAAGACCCAGGAGCAGGCCCGCCCGGCCATCCAGAAGATGATCGCGGCCGGCGTGAACAGCCTGGCCTTCTCCGGTGATCCGCTGAGCCCGATCTTCTTCACCCAGGAGGCCACCAACCAGAACTACTACCCTGAGTGGATCATCACCGGCTCCGCGCTCACCGATACCACGCTGTTCGCCCGAACCTATGACACCAACCAGTGGCAGCGCGCGTTTGGCATCTCTTTCCTCACCGCCCGCCTCGCCGAAGAACTCGGCGATCCCTACCGCCTACACGTGTGGCAGCACGGCACGACACCACAGGCCGACAACAGCTACAACGTCATCTACGCTCCGATCTGGAGCCTGTTCACCGGCATCCACATGGCCGGCCCGAAGCTCACCCCACAAACGTTCGCCCAAGGCTTGTTCAACTACCCGGTCACCGGTGGCTACATCACCTCGGCGACAATCTCCTTCGGCAGGCATGGGCTGTGGGACATGGACGACTACACCGCCTACGACGACGTCACCGAGATCT
>JBPCMH010000297.1:0-4464 GCA_051002495.1 Acidimicrobiales bacterium | reverse complement strand
TCGGCGACGTGGCGTACAACATCGTCTTCCACTCCGCGCCGTTCCGGGCCCGCGGCGAGTTCCATTGGCACGTGCATCTGCTCCCGAAGGTCACGACCCGTGCCGGGTTCGAGTTGGGAACCGGCGTCCTGATCAACGTGCTAGCTCCGGAAATCGCTGCGTCACAGGTGCGGCGCGGCATCACCGTTCCGACCGCGTGAGCCGGATCAGAGTCTCGGCCTCCATTCCGGCGTCACCGCGGCGAGTTTGGGCTGACCTCCGCGACATCGCCAGCCACGTCGAATGGATGGAAGACGCGGTTGCGATTCGGTTCGACTCCTCCCGCACCTCGGGAGTGGGAACCATCTTCAACTGCGACACCAAGGTTGGCCCCGTCCGGCTCACCGACCGGATGGAAGTCACCGAATGGGTGCCAGGCGAGGTCATGGGGATTCGGCACGTCGGTCTGGTGACTGGCGATGGCCGGTTTCGGCTCAAGCGACGGTGGCGGGGCGGCACCACGTTCATCTGGGAAGAACGCCTGTTCTTCCCTTGGTACATGGGTGGTCCGGTTGGTGCGCTGGTCGGGTCCGTGGTGCTGCGGCGCATCTGGCGACGCAACCTGGCCAACCTTCGGACCCGATTCACCGACTGAGCCGGCTCCGGCGTCGACCCCCTACCTAGTCGTCGAGGGTAAGAGAGCCCGCGGGTCGGCCAAGGATGCGCTCGACCTCGCCGGGGAGGGCGGACCCGACACCAAATTCGGAGGGGCCAAAATGATCGCCGATCAGGCGCAGCATCGTCGTGACCGGCGCGCCGGCCCCGAACGCCTCGCGCACTGCTCTGAGGTCGTCGAGATCCCGTTCGTGATCCGCTGGCCGAGTCGCGCCAAGCACGTCGAGGCCTCCGAAGTGCAGCGCGGCGTAGGCCAGTTCGGTACAGCGTCCGGTCCGGCGATGGGCAACAGCGGCTACCCCGGAGGTCAGAGCGAGCGACCCGCGGGCGGTGCGCTCATGGTGCTGCACCTCGACGTCGTAGGCCGCGACCGGAGACTCCGGGCTTCGGCCGTCGAGCAGTTCACCCAGCGCGAGCTGGGCCACGACCCGCGCGGGATCAACACGAACGGACAGCACATGGCGAAACCAAATGTCGCGTCCAGATCCCTCTTCCGCGACGTTGCTGTGCGCTTCCGACAGCCGGTTGAGGAACTCATCATCGGGGACCTTCTCACCGAGCTCCCGGATGCAGTCAAGGGCACGCCCGGCGTACCTGAGGACCTGCACCGTTTCGAGACCGGCCAGATCGTTGAAGAACCAACCGCACGACGTGTACATCGCCATGCGGTGCCGCTCTGCCTCGAGCAAGGTCATGGCTTCAACCGCATCACCGATGACGTGGGCTGCCTCAAACTCAGCCCGCGTGACGCGACCGATGAGCACGTCGACATATGCGTCGCGGGCGGCTGTGGGGTTGTGTAGGCAGCGAGGAGCCCGTCGTTCGAATGCACCGGCGACCGCTCCGGAAACGACGTCGAGGGCGAGCCGCAGCGGACCCCGCCATGCCTGATTCCATCCCGCCTGGCCACCGGTGCTGCACCCACAGTCGCTGCGCCACCGCTCGATGCCGTGGGCGCACGACCAGGAACTCTGGCGGACGACGGCCTCGTCGCTCGGAGGGTTCGCGGCCAGCCAAGCCTCCGGCGTGGTGACGGCCAAACCTCGGTCGGGCGCGACGCGCGCGAAGGCATAGGCCAGCAGTCGGTCACCGAACTTGTGGTGATGGCCGAACGTCTCACCGTCGGTCGCGATCGTGACCGCACCCCCGTCGCCGGCAGAGACCACCCGATCGACGAGTGCCTCGCTGGTCAGGCTGCTCAGTTCGAACGCGACGGCGTGCGACATCCCCCCGTCGCAGAAGAGCAGATCCAGGCCCTTGGTCGGATCGGCGGGATGTTGCCATCGGTAAGCCTGCCGGGTGTCAAGCGTGCTGTGTTCCACCTCGGTCCACGCATCGTCGTCAGCACCAAGTGGACGCACGGCGCGGGCTTGGCCGGGCGCCAGCAGCGTGAACTGAACTCCTTCCTCGGCCAGGATTCCCAGCACCGCGTCATCGACCGCGGTTTCGGGTAGCCAGATGCCGGCCGGGCGGCGACCGAAGCGGTGCGCGAATTCCCGCAGCCCCCAACGGACTTGGGTGCGAACGTCAGCCGAGTCAGCCAGCGGCAGGATGATGTGGAAGAACGCCTGTCCCATTCCTCCGGCGGTCGACCGGTCAGCCTCGGCCAACCGTTCGTAGGTCTCGGGCTCGTGAGTGGCCAGCCACGACAACAGGGTCGGCCCGAAATCCCACGAAAGGTGCTCGTAGTTGTTGATAATCGAGACCACCCGACCCTCTTCGTCGAGGATGTCGGCGAAGGCGTTCGGCCGGTAAGACTCCGCGGCGATCCGCTCGTTCCAGTCGTGGTAGGGCGCGGCGCCAGGCTCGCGGGGGAGCTCCTCGGTCCAGGGGTTCTCCCGCGGCGGTTGGTAGAAGTGACCGTGGACTATCAGCGAGACCTCGGTCATCCCGGCACGGTACCCCGGCCCAACTGGCTCACCGACCCGCGGCCGCAATCGAAAAGGAGCGGCGCCGTCGCCACCAGATCACCAGGTCGAACCCCGATCCAAACGCGATGCTCAACCCGGCGATCTGCACCATCGGACGAGTGATCCTGGCCGGCAGTCCGTGGCCGCGACCGATGGCGACCTTGGCCGGAAGCCGGTTATCCCAAGGATCTCGGGTATCGAACCCGAGTGCTACGCGGTGCGGTCCCGCCTCGGTCACCTCGAACCACCAGAGCGCCTTCCCTTCGTCTCCTCCGGTGTTGAAGAGCCGCTCGTCGCCCGGGACCACCAGCGCGACCGACTGACCCGACGGACCGGTCACGGATGCTGTTGCTGCGGCCCGGTATTCGGCTGCGCTGTTGCCCCGACACGTGAGGCACTCGCCTTCGATCCAAAAGGTGTGCTCACCGGCCGGAAGTTCGATGACCCCGCCGAACGGGCTCAATCGCCGTAGGTCACCAACGGCCTTGTGGACTTGCGTCGTGGCGTGAACCCACCACCCCACCGAGGCGATGAGGCCCACGATGACGACGGCCGCCCCAACCCGGTACCAACGAGACGACGGCCGAGCGAGGTCGACTCCGCTCACTTCAGTCGGCCGACAGCAACGGCTAGCCGATCGAGAGCAGGTCGACCACGAAGACCAGCGTCTCGCCGGGCGCAATCACGCCACCGGCGCCCCGGTCGCCGTACCCGAGGTGAGGCGGGATGGTGATCCGACGCCGGCCACCGACTTTCATGCCCGCAACGCCCTGGTCCCAGCCCGAGATGACCTCGCCGCGCCCCAAACCGAAGGAGAACGTCGAGTTGCGATCCCAAGAGGCGTCGAACTGCGCGCCGGTGCTCCAGGACACCCCGGCATAGTGCACCTCGACGGATCGACCGTCCACTGCCTCGTCGCCAGCCCCAACCTCGATGTCGTCGATGACGAGATCGGTCGGCGGCGATTCGCCGGTCGGAATTTCGATGTTGGGCTTGGAGTCGGCCATCTACCGAAACTACCGGCTCGCCAATGGCTCGCCATCGAGCTCGGCTCGAGTCACCCAGGACGCAGCCAGAGCACGCCAAGCGGCGGCAGCGTCAACTCGGCCGATGCGGGAAGACCGTGCCACGGGTCGTCACTGGACGTGACCTGACCCTGGTTGCCAGCCCCGCTGCCACCGAACTCCACCGCGTCGGTATTCAAGATCTCGATCCAGCCGCCGGCGGTCGGAAGACCAACGCGGTAGTGCTCGCGAACGACCGGAGAGAAGTTGGCTACACAGGCGACGTAACGCGTGCCGTCGGCTGAGTACCGAAGAAACGACAGCACATTCGAATCGGGATCCGATGCGTCGATCCATCTGAAACCATCCGGCGTGAAGTCACGCTCGTAGAGCGCGGGTTCGCCCCGGTAGACCCGGTTCAGTGCGGCCACCAGCCGCTGGACGCCCTCGTGCTCGGCGAACTCGAGCAGGTGCCAGTCGATGCTGCGGTCGTGGGACCACTCCGCCGACTGGGCAAGCTCACCCCCCATGAAGAGCAGCGGCTTGCCGGGATGCCCCCACATCCAAGCGAAGAAGGCGCGGAGATTGGCGGCCTGTTGCCAGCGGTCGCCCGGCATCTTGTTGAGCAGAGACCCCTTGCCGTGCACCACCTCGTCGTGAGAGAGGGGCAGCGTGAAGTTCTCCGAAAAGGCATACAGCAGCCCAAACGTGAGCCCGTCATGGTGGAAGCGGCGGTGGACAGGCTCTTTGGCGAAGTAGTCCAACGTGTCGTGCATCCATCCCATGTTCCACTTGAACCCGAAGCCCAGCCCACCGAGGTAGGTCGGTCGTGAGACCGCGGGCCATGAGGTGGACTCCTCCGCGATGGTCATGATCCCTGGGTGACGCTCGTAGAC
>JBPCMH010000296.1:0-6562 GCA_051002495.1 Acidimicrobiales bacterium | reverse complement strand
CGCCGACTCCTTCAACCTGGTGGTAAAGGTGAAGGGCAAGCCCGAGGAGACCTTCGACGGCTTGACCACGAAGAAGGGCAAGGGCAACGCGGTGCAAACCGTGAACGCCCAGTCGAAGCTCATCAAGCTCGAGGAGGCCGTCTCCGGCGGCGCCGTCGAGCGTCCCGGCAAGGGATCATCGAGCCTCGCTGGAGGTGCGGCCGGTTCGGCTGCCCCGGCCCGACTCGAGCCCCAGGACTACGTGGGTGATTCGGCCAACCGCACCGGCTTCGGTGGCCTCGAGGCCATCGAGGACATCACGATGCTGTCGGTCCCCGACCTCACCGCCGCCCTGGAGCAGGGTCTCATCAACTTGGAGGGCTTCAAGGCCGTCCAACTGGCGATGATCGCCCACTGCGAGCTGATGGGTGACCGCATGGCCATCCTCGACCCGCCGCCCAACCTCAACGCCCAGCAGATCAAGGACTGGCGTGTCGAGGGTGCCGGGTACGACTCGAAGTACGCGGCCCTTTACTGGCCACGCATCAAGGTGCTCGACCCGCTGTCAGGTCAGAACATCTTCGTGCCGCCGTCCGGTCACATGGCCGGCATCTGGGCCCGCAACGACAACGAGCGTGGCGTCCACAAGGCTCCGGCCAACGAGGTCATCCGCGGTGCCGTCAGCCTCGAGTTGAACATCACCAAGGGCGAGCATGATCTGCTCAACCCCGTCGCGGTCAACGCCATCCGGGCCTTCCCCGGTCGCGGCATCCGCGTGTGGGGCGGCCGCACCCTCTCGAGCGATCCGGCCTGGAAGTACATCAACGTCCGTCGCCTGTTCAACTACCTGGAGAAGTCGATCCAGATGGCCACGGACTGGGTGGTCTTCGAACCCAACGATCGCAACCTATGGGCCAAGGTCCGGCGCACGATTGCCGGCTTCCTCGTCATGGAGTGGCGCAAGGGTGCACTGTTCGGCAACACGCCGGACGAGGCGTTCTACGTCCAGTGCGACGACGAGACCAACCCGGCTGAAGGCATCGATGCCGGCCAGGTCGTTTGCAACATCGGTGTGGCGCCAGTCAAGCCCGCCGAGTTCATCATCTTCCGCCTGTCGCAGTTCTCGGGCGGCGTCAGCCTCGTCAGCGAATAGTCGCAGAAGGAGTAGTCAGATATGCCTCTACTGGACAAGTTCGACGGTGCCATCGGTGCATCGTTCGGCCTCAAGATCGACAAGCACGTTGTCAAAGGCATCAAGGAGGTGTCAGGCCTCAACCAGGAATTCGACATGGTCGAGGTGAAGACGCAAACCGCCGATGGCAAGTTCGTGCACAGGAAGATCCCCGGTCGTCCGAAGCCCATCACGCTGACGATCACCCGTCCCCTCACCGAGGACGACACCTTCGAGAAGTGGATGAAGGAAGTCAACGATGGCCTGGTCCCCAGGGACAAGGTCGAGATCGTCATCTACGACTCGGGGATGGCCCCTATCAAGCGGTACATCGTTGAGAACGCCCAACCCAGCAAGCTTGAGATCACGCAGTTGGCCGCTGGTGCCAACAGCGGGGTCGACGAAAAGCTCACGGTCCAGGGCGAATCGCTGACGATCGAGAAGTAAACAAATGAAAAGGACCATCCCTGGTTCGGTTGCATCAGAGCCTGGGTCGGATGGTCAGGTGACAGCGGCGCCGGTGGAGACACCGGCGCCGTTGCGCACTGAGTTCGAGTTCGAACTGCCCATCGGCTTCCAGGACCGTGACGGTGTCCTTCACCGACGCGGCACGATGCGACTGGCAACCGCCCGCGACGAGCTCATGCCCCTCTACGACGGCCGCGTCAAGGAGCGCCCGGCGTATTTGACCGTCGTGCTCCTCGAGCGCGTCGTCACCAACCTGGGCAGCCTCCCGGAGATCACCGACACGGTGATCGAGAACCTTTTCGCAGCCGACCTTGCCTTTCTGCAGGACCTCTACCGGCGCATCAACCAGGAAGGGCACACCCGCGCTGCGGTCAGTTGCCCCAACTGCCAGCACGAGTTTGCGGTCGACGTGACCGGTGGTCGCCAGGGGGGATCGTGACGTACGCGGTCGATCGGATTTGGGAAGAGATCGCGTACGTGGCTTACCACTTCCACTGGTCGATGGATGAGATCCTCGACCTCGAACACGCCACCCGGCACCAGTTGATCCACCAGATCGCCCAGATCAACGAACGCCTCAACGAGTTGAGCAACAAGGAGGGCTGACAACCCATGTGGCTGTTCCGCCGCCGTGACAAGAACGAGGACACGCCGTCACCGACGGCCGACTCGTCGCGGGCGGCCGAGGCCACGATTCCCCCTCCCCCGAGAGACGCCTGGCGCACAGCGGCACCGATCCAGCGCACGATCGGTCCGGCGCCGCACACCTATCGCACGGATGACATCGGCGACATCCTGACCTCCTGGCACAGCCCGACCCTCAGCGGCGAGCTCGGCCATCAGGTCTCCGCTGAAGCACCATCGGGCACGCTGCACGGCATGGCAACGGCGATCGAAACCGGGCCGCCGACCAGTTACGCGCCGTCGACAAAGACCGACGTGCTGCGCCAGCCGCCGCGCGAGCACGCCGACGAAGAAGCCGCAGTCGGGCCGAGCGCCAGTCCCGTCACCGAATCAACCGAAACCGAATCCTCCCCGGTCACGACGTCGTCGCCCGACCCCGTTCGACCCCTCGATACCGCGCCCGCGCCGCTACGAACCCTGGCTTCCAGCCCCGCGCCGGTGCCGACGGTCTCACGCGTCGTCGCACCTGATGTCGTAACGCCTCGTCCGCTCCCCGCCCTCGCTCTGCAGCGAACAGCTGACACAGGTAGTGGCTCGGCCCTCGCCGTCGGCGGGGGCGATGGAGGGTCGGCATCAGCGACTCCCAGAACGGACGGCGACGCGCCAGCTCCCAGCGACACCTCCCAGTCCGCGGCTGCGTCCACTGCGCCCATCACCGCGGCCACGCCTCCGCTCGCCCGGCCCGCGTCGCAAGACGGTGACGGCACACAGGACTCGAGCGGCCCGATCGTTCAGCGACGTTCGGCTCCAGGCATGGAGATCGGCCCACCGATCCAGCCCCGTGCCATTCAACGCCGTGCCCTGCCCGGCGACCACGACACAGCCTCGACCGCTCCCGGCCCGCAGATGCCGCTCGCACCCGTGCAGCGTACGGAGGGCGCGGCAGCTGACGAGCTGAGTTTGTCGGCGCCGGAGTCAGACGAGCAGGCGGCCCCGAAAGCGGCGACGACGCCCGACGTCGCGGTCCAGACCGAGCCAGAGGCAACCTCCCACGCCGAATCCACCGCGCCGCTCGTCGGCGCGAGCGACTCTATCGCCGCGACCTCGCCGACGGAGTCTGAGGCCGACGAAATGGCCGGGGGCGCTGACGACACCAGCAGCGGGCCGGCGATGCCGCTCCAGCGCCAGACCGACAGCGGGAGCGGGCACATCGGGCTCGGCCAACCCCTTCTGAGCGACGCTGACCACGCCTCGGGCAGCTCGATCGAAAGCGCGACCGCGCTCGACCGACCGGCAGCCTCGACCATCCCCGACCTTCCGCTGGCTGAACCCGGAGTGCAGCGCCGAGCCGAATCCTCGACCGCAACGAGCCCGTCCGTCGGGCCGTCCGCGGCGAGCGACGGCCCTGCGGCATCCGGTGTCGACCGGTCGGCGGCATCGGTCGGGGTGGAGCCGACGGAGAGCGCCGCTCCTGGCGGATCCACCGCGCTCCCGCTCGCTGTCGCACCTTCTATCCCGAACCCATCCCCGGTCACGGTAAGCACCCTGCGCGGCGCGGACCTCGTGCTGCAGCGGTCTTTGGACGAAGGTTCGCCCACCCTGCTGTCGGCCTCCGCTGAGGCGCCCTCGCCCGTCCCCGCAACGATGGTCGCCGCGGCTACTCCCCCGCCGCCAGGAACGATCCGCATGCCTGGCGCGGCCGCAGTCCAGCGCACCTCGCTCTCGCCTGCCTCAACACCAGGTCGACCTCCCAGCACGGTGTTGGCCACCCCGCCGGCGCCGGCCCCACGGCCGCTGACACTCGCTGCCGCGCCGCAGACAGTCCCCACGAGTTGGTCGGATCCCGGCGACGTGGCCGTAAATGCTGGCGTCGCCCAGCGCATGCCGGACGGCTCGGTTCAGTTCAACGTGCAACGGGTGGGCTCAGTTCGCGACCGGGTCGCCAACTATGAGGCGATGTCAGCGGGTTCAAGCGCCAGCGCGCCCGCAACCGAGTCCGCGGCCAGCCCGAGCGGGACCGAGCCCTCAATCACCGCCACCGCGACGTCGTGCCCCGAGGCACCTGCACCTGAAGCGAACGAGCGCGAGGATCTGGAGAAGCAGGCGAGAAAGCTCTGGCCCCACATCCGGCGGCGGATGACCAACGAGTTGATGTCCGGCCCCAACGGCCGCAAGGGCCTCAGGTAAGGAAGGGAACGACCATGCCCGACGTGACGACAGATCCAGCAGTTGCCCTCCGATTCAAGGTCTTCATCGACGTCCACGACCTCGGCTTCTTCAACAGTGTCGACGGCCTGAGTTGGCAGGCCAACGTCGAGACCCGCGAAGAAGGGGGCAACAACGACTTCGTCCACAAGCTTCCGGGCCGCTTCACCTACAACAACATCAAGCTGACGCGGCCGGTGAACTCCGACAGCAAGCTGATCGCGAAGTGGTTCGCCAGCATGCAGACGGAGGTCAAGCGGGCGACCGCTCAGATCGTGGCCGTCGACAGCCAAGACAAGGAGATCGCCCAGTGGGGTCTCTTGGGCGTCGTACCGGTCAGCTGGACCGGGCCATCGTTCTCTGTTGACGGCAACAAGGTCGCCACCGAGACCCTCGAGCTCGCTCACCACGGCTTCCTTGACCCCGCCGAGGCGGGCGTCTTCAAGGGGAAGAAGCCATGAGCACCGCCCAGAACAGCCTCGTCAAGGCCAAGCTCGAGATCCAGGAACCGAAGGCGGACGGGTCGAACAAGAAGGTCGACCTCATCGAGTTCCAGTTCAACCCGAAGGAGTGGTCGATCACCCGCTCAGCAGAGTGGAAAGTCGAGCAGAACCGCGGCGGGGTAGGCGCACCCGAGTACAAGGGCCCGAACCCGGCGAGCGTGACCGTCGAGATGTTCCTCGACGCCACCGACAGCGCCAGCGGCGACATCTCCAAGACGATCGACAAGCTGATGAAGTGCGTTGCCCCGGAGTCGAAGTCACAGTCGAACCGCGCACCTTCGGCACCTCACGTGCTGTTCCAGTGGGGTGACGCGGTGACCTTCAAAGGCTACGTGGAGTCCATTGCCGTGAAGTACACGATGTTCCGGGGCAAGGGCACACCCATCCGGGGCTCGGCGACGCTGACCATCAAAGAGTTCCCGAAGGTGATGCCGGCCCAGAACCCGACCTCTGGGGGCCCACCAGGCAACCGGCTGCACCGGGTCATCGAGGGCGACACCCTTGCTTCTATCGCCTACGCGGAGCTCGGTGATCCCACCCGCTGGCGTGAGATCGCCGACGCCAACCCGGTGATCGCCGATCCCATGCGCCTCCCGGCCGGCGAGAGACTGCTGATCCCGAGGACCTGAGATGTCCGACACCGCCGCCCTCGCCCATCAGACAGGCTTCAAAGTCACGATCAACGCCCAGGAAGTAGACGCGGGCAAGATCACGCGCCTGGAGACGTGCGCCGCGCTGAATCAACCTTCGTGGGCAAACATCACCTTCCACGATCCGGGCGACCCATCGGGTGCGGCGTCTCTGGCCGATCAGTACGAGATCGGCAAGCCCGTCAAGCTGACGGCTCAAGTCAGAGATGAGACCGAGCAGGTCCTCTTCGACGGCGAGATCACTGGTCTGGAGTACGAGGTGGAGTCCGGCACCACGTTCTTCACCGTGACGGCTCATGACAAACTTCACCGCCTGTTCCACGCCAACACTTTCAAGGCGGGGAAGGACATGAAGCACAGCGACGCCATGTCGGCGGCCCTCCAAGGGGCTGACATGAGCGTCACCGTCGACGCGACCGACGACACGTTCGAGTACCTGCCCCAGACCTGGGCAACTGACGGCGATCTTGTCGTCGCCCTCGCCGCGGCGAACGGCATGGTCGTGCAGACCCACGATGGTGGTGTCAAGGTGGCGAAGCCCGACTTTGATGCCAGCGAGGTGGCAACCCTGCTCTACGGCCAGGATGTCCTTCGGTTCAGGGCGAGCCAGACGGCTCGAAACGCGGCCGACAAGGTCACCGTCAGGGGGTGGAACGTGAAGGACAAGGAAGTCGTCGTCGCCTCCTCGCCCACCATCGAGACGAAGGGAATTCCGTCAGCCAGTGATCCGAGCAAGGCGCTGAGTTCAGCGATGGACACGAGCGCAAACGTGGTCGGCGGGGCGGCGTATATCCAGACCGATAGCGTGGCCACCGCGGCTGCCAAGGCAATGGCCGACATCATCGGCGATGCGGGCGGAGCGGCGGAGGGTTTGGTGCTCGGACGGCCGGAGATGCGGCCAGGCGTCGCGGTGAAGGTCGAGGGCATGCCGGCCAAGTTCTGCGGCAAGTACTACCTGTCGG
>JBPCMH010000295.1:0-3348 GCA_051002495.1 Acidimicrobiales bacterium | reverse complement strand
CCGTGGGTGTGATCCCAGTGCAGGTGGGTGAGCAAGATGGTGCCCTCGAACACGGCCCCGTCCATCAGGTCGGAAAGCTGGCGCATGCCCGTGCCAGCGTCGAGCACGAGCCGGGGCAGCTCACCGTCGGCTGCGATGCCAACACACGAGGTGCTGCCGCCGTAGCGAACGAAGTCGGGACCAGGAGCCGGGGTCGAGCCCCGCACGCCACAAAGGTGGACCTGCATCTACTGCTCTTCCCGACGATGCGACTCGCTGAGCTCGGCCAAGATGGCTGGCTCGATGTCGTCGGCCGATGCCACCGCCACCTTGCATGCGGTGAGGGCCCGGAGCGTCGAGGTGCGGTGCCCGCCCTCGGGCATCGCCCGCTCACCGAGGATGGCTCCCGGACCAATCTCTCCGAGCGATACACCATCGACCTCAACCGAGAGCACACCATCCAGCAGGAGAAATAGCTCGGCGCCGGGCTGGCCCTGTTCGGTGAGCAGTTCGTCGGCGTCGAGCTTTCGGACCTTCGCCTTGCGATCTGGCCGCATCAGCTCAGCCGACAGTCGGCACTCGAGCGCGGACTCCACCGCGGTGGCCAACGCAGGCGAGTCGTGGTCACCCCACGGGCTGTGCTCGCCGAAAGCCGTGCGATACCAGGTCTTGAAATCGATGAGACCAGTCTTGGCCGACAGCTGGCCGGCGTGGTCATACACCCAATGGCGGGGGAACGGACTGGCGCCGACCAGGTAGCCCTCGGCGCTTCCGTCCACATCGATGGTGAGCGACAGCGTCGCCCAGGCCAGGGGTGCGCTCACCTGCACGAACGGCTTGCGCTTCACCCGACGTGGAGCCGGCACGCCGGTTCGGCCGCCCGCGGTCTGGGTGAAGGTGACCGAGGTGTCGGTGACCTCCGGCTCGCGGGCGATGTCGGGAAGAGGAACCGCTTCGAAGGTCGCGGCCCGGTTGCCGACCCGCATGGTGGTCGAGCCGATTATCCCGCCGGACTCCTCGCCCTGGCCGTAGCCGGTGATGACACCGTCCTCCACGTCGATCCACGCCACCAGACGGTTGGCGAACCGGAAGCGATCGGCGGCTCGCAACGCGTCCAGGTCGTCGATGACGTCGGGGGGAGGATCGTCGTAGTGGGCGATCCCCATTTCGAACGGGAGCTTGAGACTGAGCACATCGATGGCCTCGGACGGAATCCACGAGAGTGACGTGACCGATGATTGGATCCGCATTGAACTGCCGCCTCCAGTTCTTGCGCGCACCGTTGCGCCGCCCACCAAGGGGCGAGCCGATTCTACGCCACCGGCCAGCCGCCTGTCAGTGACAGATGACCACTTGCGAGCATCCGCTGACCGTGGGCGAGGGGTCGGTATCCTCAGCCAGCAGGGCGCGCATGGAGGCTTGCCAGATGCCGGATGAAAACCACGACGACTTCGATGTGCTGGGCGAGGCCGTGGCCAGGGTGCTGCGCCAGACCTTCGCCACCACCTCGGCCGGGCGCACCGACGAGGCCATGCTCGCCGAACGGCTGGCCGGGGCCGAACTCGAGGTCTCGGACCTGCTTGAGGAGGCACGAGGCGTGCGTCGGCGGGCCCTGTCACAGTCCGAGTCGATTGTCGCCGAAGCCAAGGCTGAGGCCGAAAAGGTTCGGCAGACCGCGGCAGCGGACGCCGAGGCCATCGCGGCCATCGCCCGGGATGAAGTGGCCAGAGCCCGCGGCGAGGTACACGCCGCCCGGGAGCAACTCGACCGAGAAGTGCGCCGGATGTTCGCCAGCGTGCGGAAGCGGGTGACGGCGTTCGACACCAGCGTCGTACGCGAGCAGCACGTCGTCGTGGATCGGGCGGGCGAGCAGGCCGCGGCGATCATCGCCCAAGCGCGCATCCATCACGCCGAGGCCGCGGCCGAAGTCGATCGGATGATCGAGGCCGCGGCTCGTGAAGGTGCCCGGTTGCGGAGGGCGGCGGCGGCCGAGGCCCTCCGCGCCACCGAGCAGGTGCGCGGCGTCATCGAACTCGATGAGGCCGCACCAAGGCGTCGCCAGGTCAGCTAGCCGGCGGTGTCGAGCCGGTACAACCTGCGTGTTCCGACTCGCCGCTCCTCCAGTAGCCGGGCTTCGACCAACACCCGGACGTGCTGGGACCTTACGGACGCTCGTCTACGGTTGCCGGCCATGACCGGGATCGAACTGGGCCTCGCCGCGCTGATCATCGGTATCGGCGCGCTGGTGCAGGGCTCCATCGGTTTCGGCATGAACATCGTGGCCGCGCCGCTGCTCGTGCTCATCGACACCGCGCTCGTGCCGGGCCCGACCCTGGCCGCGGCGGTGGTGCTCACCCTGCTCATCACGGTTAGGGAGCACGAGCACATCGAGTTTTCCGGACTCGGGTGGGCCCTGGCCGGGAGGGTGCCCGGCACCGTGCTCGGCGCGTTGGCGCTGCTGGTGCTGTCGACGAAGGGGCTGACCGTGTTGTTTGCCGTGCTCGTGCTCGGCGCCGTCGCGCTGTCGACGGGGTGGCACATCCCGCGCAACGCGTCGACGCTCTTCGCGGCCGGCGGGCTGTCCGGCTTCATGTCGATGACCACCTCGATCGGCGGACCACCGATGGCCCTCGTCTACCAACGCGCGTCCGGGTCGACGCTGCGGGCCACGCTGTCTGGCTACTTCCTCGTTGGTGGAGTGATCTCGGTCATCGGACTGGCCGCGGTTGGCCGCTTCGGGCGCGACGAGCTCGTCGCCAGCGCGGTGCTGCTCCCCGGGCTGGTCATCGGCTTCGGTCTGTCACGCTTCACCGGTCACCTGCTTGATCGGGCGTGGCTGCGACCGACCGTGCTGGTGGTGGCCGCCACGTCCGCGGTGATCGCGCTGATCCAGGCCCTTTGGTGATCCGCCCGCCCGTCGCGACGGTGCGGTCAGCGGCGGCGGACGGCCTGCAACTGCCTCACCTCGAAGTTGGTGATGCTGGCGTTCGTGACGATGTCGGTGACCACACCCGAGGCACCAGCCGCGACCCAATCGGCCCGCCACCCAATCGACACCGTCACCGTGTAGTTGCCAACGTCGGTGTAGGTGTGACTGATGCGGCCCTCCGGCCAACTGCCACCCTCCACCTGGTGGGTGCTGACCGGTGAGCCGTCACCCCAATCAACGCGGTAGATGCCGACCGCGTCGACCTCGATCGGCCCAAGCGGAGTCGGCGCAGTAAACCGCGGCGGGGTCAGGCTGCTGCGGGTCTCCAGATAGGCGGGCTTGCCGGCCAACCCATAGCCGGGTGCGATCTGCGGGTTAGGCACCGGCAACCCCACCCGCTCGATGTACTCGCGAGCCACGAACGGCACCGCCGACGGAGG
>JBPCMH010000294.1:0-2867 GCA_051002495.1 Acidimicrobiales bacterium | reverse complement strand
CGGACAGAACAGAGTCATCTGGGAGGATGCGGTTGGTGCCCACCGGGAAGAGCTGTGTGTCACCGCAGAGGAGGAGGACTTCGTCGCCCGTCCAGACGCCCACCGTACGAGCCCGCGGGCTCAGCGGCGGTTCCGGTAGCTGCTCCCACCTCCCCGTCGCCGGTGGGCGACCGCTGGTACGGACCGCCTCATCGTCTGGCTCGTTGCTCCACACCGTGAGCGAGGCGCCCAGCACCAACAGAAACCCGAGGCCGGCGGCTGACACAGCCCATGCGTGGCGCCGACGTCGTCTTCCCCGGGCCACCACCGTGCCAAGCTCACACCCCACGGGTGGCTGCCGCTCGGCCGCGGCCCGCAGTGCTTCTTCCAGCTCCTCAATGCGCATCTCGCACCTCCCGATCTTCAGCGCCCAGTTCCATCGCGACCCGCAGCCGCGAATGAGCGGCGTGAAGAGTCGACTTCACCGTTCCAACCCTGATCCCCATGGCCTGAGCGATCTCGGACAGCTGTAGACCGGCCAGGTGCCGCAACACGACAACAGCGCGTTGCTGCGCTGGGAGAGCCAGCACATGGTCGACGATGGCAAGGCGATCAACCAAGGCCTGGGTCTGATCGCTCGCGACGCCATCGGTGGCGGGTCCCACGACCTCTCTTTCTCTCAGCTGGGACCGACCATGGCGCAACGCCACTACATAAACCCAGGTCCCTGGGCGCGTATAGGAGCCGACGCGATGCCATCGGGCATACGCCCGCTCAAAGCCGACCTGGGCGGCGTCCTCAGCGGCCGGCCGATCTCCGAACACGAGGGTGAGCGCGCGCACGACGCCATCGTGGTGCTCCGCAAAGAACGCCTCGAACCCCTCGGGAACGCGCATCAGGGCATAGAGCCTGGCCGACCCAAGAAGGTTCAGTACGCGATCCGCCGGCCCCAAGCGGCCCCTTGACCGACAACAGGAGATCGACCGGCGAGCCACGCGCCGCTCAGACGTCGTGGCAGAACCGGAACACGGTGCACTACATGCACTACAACTTCGCCCACCCCTGTCTGTGGTCACGCCGAGGATGATCACGTCTACTGGCCACCGGACGAGATCTGCGAGGGCTGGGCGCGTTGCACGATCGGTGGCGGCGAGTTCGCATGTCGGTGTTGGCGCTCCTGGCCCAAGCTCCCGGAGACTTCAAACTGACCCACTACCGTCGACTCGCACCCCTCTATGACGACGGTTCGGTGCTTACGCCGCTGCCGCCGGCCGAGGCGGTGCGACGTGCTCAGTGACGACATCGAGCACACTGCCATCACCCGCCAGAGCTGAAACGGTAACGCTGCCGGCGTCGATCGGAACGACGAACCCGAAGGCGCTCGGCGCTTCACCGGTGGACTCGTCACGAGCCGACGACTCGACCGCCACCCCATCCGCCGTGAGCGTCACGCGAGACGTCCCAGGTGGTGCCCATCCGGCGAGGGCGACGCTCTCACCCACTGGGAACCCCATTGCGAGGCGAAGCCCCGTATTCCTCGAGTCGAGCGCGGCGCACCCCGATGACTCAGCCTGGACGACGATCTCCACGCAACGTTCTCCAGTTGGCATCTGGCCGACCACCACGACCCAACTCGCTCCTTCGATGTCGCCCGAGGCGACCAGTGTTGGTCTGCCCGAGCCTTCCTCTACTTCGACACGGCCATCCGGAGCGAGAACTGAGCCCTCCACCTCCATCACCGCTTCGTCGCGCAAAGTGGGGTCCAAGCCCGCCGGTACCTCGACGGTCGTAGGCGTCGGCCCGCTGTCCATAACTGGGTCTGAATCGTGTTCTCGAGCAGCCAGCGCCACTGTGCTGCCACCTAGCACGACGGCCATCGCGCCGGCCACGGTGCGTCGGCGCCACTGGAGGTGCCCGGCCCGGCGTTCAATGCCACGGAAGCTCTCGCGTTCGGCGCTCGGACCCGCAGCAGCAACCACCTCGCCGAGCGCATCCTTGAGCCGCCGGTCAACGGTGTCGGCCTTCATCACGCCTCCAATTCAGTGTCGTGCAGGATCTCAGCGAGGTGGGCACGCGCCCGTGAGAGTGCGGTCTTCACCGTTCCTTGAGAGACGCCCAGCGACGCGGCCACCGCGTCGACCTTCATGTCAAGCAGGTAGTACAGGACGACTGCATCTCGCTGCCGGCGGGACAGCCCTGCGATGGCGTCCCGGAGCATCAACGCTTCGGCCCGGTCGACAACCGACGGCGAGGGCGAGCTCCCGATCCGCTGCAGCGCCCTGCGCTCGCTTGAAGCGGACCGCCGACCACTACGAGCGTGGTTGAGCGCAACCGTCACGATCCATGCAGCAAGGTGGTCGAACGGTCGGCCTCGCCGGGACCGCACCAGGGCTCGCGCGAACGCCTCCTGCACGGACTCCTCGGCCAGAGCGACCGATCCAGTCACAACCGCGACAACGCCCACCAGTCGGTGGTACTCCGACCGGTAGCAAACCTCGATGTCACCAGACGCAGGCATCCGAACCTAGGACCCTGGCCACGCACTGTTGGTTGGCACGGGTGCAAGGACTTTCACCGACTCGGTTGATTCGCGCAGACCGACCTTGTTGCAACCGCATCCCTCCGTGCATCAAATCCGCACCCTGCCGGATTCGCGCCACTGCCGCCCCGGCGCTACGCGCCGGGTTGCCTTCTCGGACCGAGCAGCGGCTCCACAGTTCGGGCAATAGGGGACGATCGCCGGTCCCTTCGTTGCGGTCGCGCTGCCGTCGAGGGTTCCGTCCGCTGCCAGCCGATCGAGCTTAGCTGACGCCGGTGTGGATATTGCCTACCTCTACGAAGGCAGGGTCGCCTGCATCTAGGCGAGGGTCCGGTCGAAGGCGGCGACC
>JBPCMH010000293.1:0-4200 GCA_051002495.1 Acidimicrobiales bacterium | reverse complement strand
GGGGCAACGTATGAGCAAGCGATGGCCAAGGTGATGGGTGCCGTGGCCGCGATCGCCGCAACGGAGACCGCTGAGGTGCTGGCCGGTGAGGGTGTCACCGTCATCGAGGGTCGGGCAGGATTCACATCGTCCAACGAGGTGTCGGTGGGAGGTCGCCGGGTCGGCGCCGACCGCTTCGTGGTGGCCACCGGTGCCCGGCCGAGCCTGCCGCCTGTGCCTGGCCTAGCCGACGTGGGTGCGCTCACGAGCGATGACATCTGGGATCTCAAGATCGCACCGGGGTCGCTGATCGTCCTCGGCGGCGGAGCAATTGGCTGCGAGATGGCCCAGGCGCTAGCTCGTCTCGGTGTTTCGGTGACAATCATCGAGGCGGAGGGCGAGGTGCTCCCCAACGAAGAGCCTGAAGCTTCCGAGGCGGCGAGAGCGGCCCTCGTCGAGTCTGGGGTGACGGTGCTGACCGCGACGCGAGCGGCGGGGTTGCGCCGCACCGCCGGTGGCATCGAGGTCGAGCTCGACACCGGTCGACCCGTCGCAGCCGAACAGATCCTCGTCGCCATCGGCCGTCGCCCGGTCACCGATGGTCTTGACCTCGACGCGGCCGGTGTAGAAGTTGACGACGCAGGGCGGGTGATCGTCGACGACTACCTCGCGACATCGACTCCGCACATCTATTCGGTTGGCGACGTGACTGGCAGGTTGCAACTCACCCACGCGGCGGATGAGATGGCCCGACTCGCGGTCGGCAACGCGTTTTCGTCGTTTCGCCGGCGTCGCTTCCGGCCGTCGCTGGTGCCGTGGGTGACCTTCCTCAGCCCCGAGGTCGCCAGGGTGGGCATGACCGAAGCACAGGCGGCGGCGACGGATCCAAGCGCCCGGGTTGCCCACTTGCCGATGTCGGCCGTCGACCGGGCCGTCGTAGAGGGCCGAACCGACGGATTCATCAAGGTGATATGTGGCCGGAGGGCAATGCTCGGCAACATCGCCGGTGGCCGTGTCCTCGGGGCGACGATCGTGGCGGAACGAGCGGGGGAGATGATCCAAGAGTTAGCGCTGGCCCGCCGCAGCGGCATGTTCCCCGCTCGGATCGCGCTGGCTACTCATGCCTACCCGACGTGGTCGCTTGGTGTTCAGCAGGCAGTCGGGCAGTTCTTCGCTGAGGTCAACGGTCGATCAGCCCGGAAGGCCCGAGCGGCGTGACGTTGTTCTCCGACCCACCGCCAGCGATCCGCCAGATGTCGCTGGTCAAGTTGAGCGCAGAAATCGCTCGCAGCCTGGCCAGCATCGGACGCATCGCTGTCGAGGGCGAGATCCACAACCCAAAACGACGCCCCAACGGTCGAGTTTTTCTCACGCTGAAAGATCGCGCCGCGCAGATCGGGGTCGTCGTGTCGCCGGCGAGGGCCAAGCGGGCCCGCATTGTTGGCGGTGAGCGGGTGCGCATCGTGGGCAAGCTCGAATGGAACAACCAATGGGGAAGCCTGCAGCTCAACGCCGAGGAGGTTGCGCCCGTTGGCGAGGGCGCCATCGCCGCCGCGATCGCTGATGCCAGGGACCGGATGCGGGCCGACGGGTTGCTCGATCGCCCACGTCGTCCAGTTCCTCGTTTGCCCCGGGCGGTCGGCGTCATATGCGGCAGCGATGCCGCGGTGCGACACGACATCGAGTCGGTCAAGGAGGCCAGGTTCCCTGGGTACCCCTTGCTGTTCCGCGAGGTCACGGTGTCTGGCCCGGGTGCCGCGGACGCGATCACCTGGGCGCTTCGCGACCTGGCTGCTGATCCGGAGGTTGAGGTCATCATCCTCGCGAGAGGCGGTGGCGACGCCACCCAGCTCCTGCCGTTCAGCGACGAGGACCTCTGCCGTGCGATCTGCGACGTCGACGCCGTCGTCGTCGCCGCGGTCGGCCATGAGAACGATCGCCCCCTGTGCGATGAGGTCGTCGACCTCCGTTGTGGCACACCCTCGATGGCGGCAGCTGCCGTCGTGCCGGAGGAGCGTTTGCTTCGCGGGACGCTCGATGAGTTGTATCGGGCCGGCGCCCGGTCGGCTCTTGATCGTCTCGATCGGGCTGAGCGGCAGTTGGTCGCGCTCGATCGCGCCGGGGCTGTTCGGGCCGGCTATGACCGCGCCCTGGCCACCCATGGCCAGGTCGGGATGCGTTTGCGCGATCTGCACCCCCGCCGACTGGTTGGGTCTGCCCTGGCGTCGCTCGGCTCGCGCCGACGTGAGTTGGAGGCCCTCAACCCTCGGCTGGTCCTGGCCCGGGGGTATGCGGTGGCCTGGGATACGACCGGCCGGGCCGTGCGCGATCCTGCGGAGGCACGGGTTGGCGATCTGCTCCAAATTGAGGTGGCCGGCGGGCGGTTCCCGACGAGGGTGGAGGAAGCGTGACGAGCAGCGGTGAGGCACCCGACCTTCAAGCGTTGAGCTATGAGGAAATCGTGGTCAAGCTCGAAGGGGTCATCGAGCAGATGGCCTCAGGCGAGCTCGGCATTGAGGAAGTCACCGATCTCTACGAGCAGGCGGGGGAGCTCCACCAGGCGGCCGAGAAGCGGCTCGAGCGTATTCGCGACCGGATCGATCGGCTGACCGACGGTGCGGCCGCTGGTCCCGACGGCTGACGTCGCCGCTCTCTCAGCGGCGGAGCTTTCGTACGCGGTCGAGAAGCCGTGCCGTGTCGTCATCGGTGATGTATCGCACCACGCCAGCCCGTACCGCCCCGTCGGGCAATCCGAGCGTCCGCATCACGTCGACGGCGTAGTAGTCACCGCTCCACACCGCGATCTTCTCCTCGGCCAGGGATGCCGCGGTCTGAGCCGGAGTTTGCCCGTGCACGGTGAAGGCAACCGTCGGTGTGCGGTTGGCGTGTCCGCGGGGGCCGTAAACCGTGACATGTTCGAAGTCGAGCAAGCCGCCGAGCACTGGTCCGAACACGCTCGCCTCGGCCGCGGCGATCGACTCGAGACCCTCGGCCAGCAGGAACCGGGCTGCGGCCTCCACACCGGCAATGGCCTCGAACGATGGAGTGCCGGTCTCCCAGCGGGCCGGTACCCGGTCGTCGGCGGGACGCAACTTGTACGGCTCCAGATCGGAGAGGAGTTCAGGGTCGGCCCACATGACACCGGCATGTGGCCCGTACCACTTGTACGGCGAGCAGAACAGCGCGTCACAGCCGATCGCTGCCACGTCGATAGGCGCATGGGGAGCGAGGTGCACCGCATCGATGGCGACGCGGCTGCCTACCTCGTGAGCGGCCTTCGTAATCGCCCGAACGTCAGGCATGGTGCCAATCGCGTTGGACGCACCGGTGACGGCGACCCATCTGGTCCGCTTACCGATGCGGTCCGCGATCGAGGCCACCTCGATTCGACCCGAGGTCGGATCGAACGGTGCCATGACGAGGGTGGCCCCGGCATCAGCACACGCGCTCGCCCACGGCGTGACGTTCGCATCGTGGTCGAGAGAGGTGCACAAGACCTCGTCGCCAGGCTTGAGGGTCTGCGCCACCGAGCGGGTGAAGCCGAGCATCATCGTCGTCATGTTCGGGCCGAACACCACGCCAGATGGATCGCCGCCCAACAACTCCCCAAGCGTCTGCCTGGCTTGGGACATCAGCGCATCCGTACGTGCCGCCGCGTCAAACGGTCCGTGGGAGTTGGCGCTGGATCCTGATCGCATCCAGTCCGCCATGGCGTCGATCGCGGTGTCGACCATCTGGGTGCCAGCTGGTCCATCGAAGCGGGCCCAGCCGTCGTTGAGTCCAGGGAAGCGGTGGCGGAGGTCTGAGGTCACGTTGGCCAATGATGCACGAAGCAGCGTTGGGACAGTGTGCCGGGGGAATAGCGACCCCAGAGATGGCCGGCCGCGGCCCTGGTGCGTTCGTTCCACGCCAACGGCTCCGCCGCCGCGATCCGCCGGACGACTTGCCGGATCCCGCTGGGGTGCACCACATAGCCAGCCCACACGCCCGGGTAGTCCTTCGTGGCACCGACCTCGGTGTAGGGCAAGGCTTGGCGGGTGTCACGACGGCAGCGATGGCTGTGGCCGGTGCTCACGAATGCCGCTGGGTTGGCCGCCCGAAGCCGGCGGAGCATGTCGGTGGCGGCGGGGCCCGGAATACCCTGGGGGTACATGGTGGGGAAGGACCACCGTTGGAGGTAGTGGTGCAGGCCGATCCACACCGGCCCTGGCGCGGTGCGCG
>JBPCMH010000292.1:0-4649 GCA_051002495.1 Acidimicrobiales bacterium | reverse complement strand
GACCGACCCTACGCCTGAGCATGACGAGGCCGATAGCGAACCAATCCCGGTCCTGCGCTTCTACACGCGACCTGGTTGTGTGTTTTCGTACGCGCTTCGTCGCCAGCTCGACAAGATCCCGTTGCCTTTCGACGTGATCGACATCTGGGACGACCCGGAGGCGGGAGCGTTCGTTCGGTCGGTCGCCCGTGGCCACGAGACTGTACCCACGGTCGCGATCGGCGAGCACGCCCTGGTGAACCCGACGCCCGGCGAGGTCGTTGGGCTGGTTGCGGCCGTCGCGCCGGAACTGCTTCCCGAAGGGATGCTGACGCCGCGACCGAGTCGGTTGAAGCGCTTGTTCGGTTGATCAGCGCGGCCGGGCTGATCGACGCCGTCCATCGGACGATGGCACCGCGCGCCGGTCCCCGACCCCGAGCGCTGGCCTAGATTGACCGCCGTGGACACTGCATTGGCCGAGCGCCGTCTCGACGTGGTCAAGGCGCACATGGCGTCGGAGAACGATCATGACTTCGTCACCACGATGGGCACGTTCGCTCACCCCCGGTATGAGTTGATTCCGACCGGGCAGGTCTTCGACGGCCACGCCGAGGTCGATGCCTACTTCGCCGGCAGCCGGACGGCCTTCGCCGATCAACGGAACGAGCCGATCGCGCTTCACCCGACACCGACGGGCGTGTTCGCCGAGTTCTGGCTGCTTGGAACCCACACCGGGCCCCTGCTCGGGCACGAACCGACCGGACGTAGCTTCCGCGTGCGCATGGTGGCCTTCTTCGAGTTCGAGCCTGATGGCACCGGCATTGTGTGCGAGCGGGTCTACTACGACCTGCTTTCGATTCTCACCCAACTCGGCCTGCCAACCGGCTGAGCCCTGCGCCTGGCTACGCGCCCTTCTTGCCCACACCGAGCTCGGCCAGCTTGTGCCATGAGCGCTCCACTATCAAGGGATAGGTCGACAGGTAGTACGGCAACGCCGCGCACGCCTGGCTGATGGCCGCGCCTTTGGCTCTAGCGATGGTGGCCTCGCGCTCGATCTGGCCGGCGGCCCACGCGATGCGCGGCAGTCGCACTGAGTAATCATCACCGAGTCGCCAGATGGCGTTATCGGTGCCCCAAGGCTCAACGATGCGCAACGGCAATGGTGCGAGCTCGGGCATTTGTTCGGCCAACAACCGGCGAACGAGGTCTTCGGATACGTCGACCTCGTCTTTGTGCATGCGCACGACCATGGATAGGCGCGACCCAGCGGGTCGGTGATCGCGTCGAGCGACGGGGCTCGCAGCGCGGCGGCGATGCGATCGGCCGCAGCCATCGACCCTGGAGTCTCGTCGCCGATGCCAATGAGCACCGCGCCCGAAACCCGATCTCGGTGGTGGCCCAAGACGTGGACGGCGCTGAACGCGCCGAGCGAGTAGCCAATCAAAGTGGCGCGGGGCAGGTTGAGATGGTCGAGGACGGCGAGGATGTCGTGGGCCAAACCGGCGTAGCCGTACACGCCCTGACGGTGCGGCTTATCGCTTCGGCCGTGGCCTCTGAAGTCGACCCCGACGACGGTCCGGTCTGCGGCGAGCCAGTCGACCCAACCGGGGTCGGCCCAGTTCATTGCGGTGTTCGCTCCCCATCCGTGCATCAGAACGACGGGCGCGCCCTCGCCCCAGACTTCGAAATGAATACGCGCTCCGGATGCATCGACGGTGGCCACGACCCAAAGGCTAAGGCGATCGCCGTCTCATAGACCGTGCGACGCGGGCAGTCGTATCGGCGATTCCGTTAGGGTCCATGGAGATGCGGGGACGGCAAGCGGTGAGGAGCGGCGCATGATCCGGGTGTTCCTGTTGGCCGGTGGCTTGTTCCTGATCGTCGGAGTCATCTACCTGGCCATGGCCAGCGCACGGATGGTGAAGCGGTCGGCGTGGCCCGGCGACTCACCGCAGTACCGCAATCACCTGGCGATGGCTCGATGGATCGAGCGACATCTCCGCGACGACATGGTGGCGGTGACCATCCAGTCTGCTGAGAAGACGGAGGCTGCCCGCCTGCTTGAGCAGTTCTACGGCGAGCGGCAGGTCGGCGGGGGTGACTGACGCCGATCCCAGTCGTGGAGGTCGTCGTCGGTCCGGCCCTGGGCGGCCCACCGGACCGCGCCTTCCCGTTGACAGCCTGGCCTCGCTGCGGGCTCGTTTCCCTTCGATCAAGGAGTTCCGAATGCCTTCACCCTCCCAACCACGCGCCATCGCCGTGCTCCTCGCCCTTGGCGCGGGCTTTGCTGGGCTGATCTTCCTCATCCTGTTCGCCATGGGGTGGGGCAGCGTGCCCGTTGATCGTCTCGGCCTGCACTACACCGGCGGGCCGATCGAGGGGCAGAAGTTCGTCAAAATCGTCGACCCGGGTAGCGGCCAGCAGTTCCTCGGCCTCCAAGACCAACTCGTCCTGCTTCCGGTAACCCAACGCGACTACATCGCGGGTGCCAGTGCCAACGTCGACGGCCCGCCGATCATCGCTCCGGCCAAGGGCGGCGTCGAGATGCAGTTCGAGATCGGCGCCTACTTCACCCTCAACACCTCGCCCGACGTCGTCCGTCGTTTCTACGAGCGGGTGTGCATCAAGTTTCAGTGCACAAGCGAGAACGGGTGGGACCGGATGTTGGAGAACAACTTCCGCAAGCCCATCGAACAGGCCGTGCAGCAGAGCATTCGCGGCTACACCGTCGACGAGCTCTACGCAGGCCAGGCCCGCGAGGCGACAACCGAGGAGGAGGTCGTGTCGCTGCTGGTGCAGGTCCAGGACGAGATTGCATCCGACCTGAAGGACAACATCAACAGCATCCTCGGCGGCGACTACTTCTGCGGACCAACCTTCGAGCGCGAGAACCCGTCGGACTGCCCCGACTTCCAGTTCCAGATCGTCAAGGCCGTCCCCACCAACCAAAGCGTGATCGAGGCGTTCGCGGAAAACGCCGCGTCGCAACAGCGAGTGATCACCGCCCAGAACCAGGCCAGCTCCGAGGTGGCGGTTGCTGAAGGTCAGCGACGGGCTCAGGAGGCGCTAGCCGGCATCTACTCCGACCCGGCCTATGTCGCGTATCTGCAGGCGTTGGCCATGCAGGAGTGCGCCAAGAACTCGAACTGCACGCTCGTGATCACTCCGGGCGGGACCAACATCAACGTCAACAGCTCCAGAGCCCAATAGGTCGGTCGGCCTTTCGGGGCCGTTCAGTCTGGGCGGACGGCTCCCTCGGCCGGCTCGCCGCCCCGCTTCTCTCCGGTCGGATCGGCGCGGCCGGCGGCTCCGGCCAGCGCCGGTGTCACCGACAGCAGTCCGGCGGAGGCGAGCATGGCCGCGGGCAGCGAGACCGCGCTGCCCAACCACCCCAGACCCGGTCCGACCAGGGACTGTCCGGCGGCGTCGGCCTGGCCGAGCACGCTGAGCGCGGTGGCCCGCGTGGCCCGCGGCGTCATGGGCAGAACCCACGCGTTGAGAAGCGTCCCACGGAGGCTCCGCGTGGCGCGCACCGCGAGGTAGGCGGCCGCGGCGAAGGCAAACAATCCGCTGACGGCAAGCACGAGCGTGGTGAGGCACTCGCCGATGGCAAGGACGACCACCCATCGCATCGTTCGCTTTCGGTCGTCGGTGACACGACGCTTTCGCGCCCACGATGTGGTGCTGAAGCCGATCACGAGCGAGCACGCGCTGAGCAAGCCAATCCAGACCACCTCGGCGGTCTGTCCCGTCTGCGGAAGCCCGATGCCCTCGATCAGGTGGGGTTGGCCCAACCGGTCGAAGGCTTCGCTGGCCGCGCCCCACGCAACGATGGCGATGACCACGAACACCAACGCGCGGCGATTGGCGATGGCTCGCACGCCGGTCCGGGTGGTGTTGACCATCGACGCCCAGTGCTCCCGTTCGCCACGAGGCACGGTCTCGAAGCCGGTTTCTGGCATCCGGAAGGCGAGCCACAGCCCAACGCCGACGCCGATCGCGCCGGCGATCAGCAGCGGGGCTTGCAGGTCGAACACGCCGAGGCCAAACGACACGATCAGCCCGACCGCGGCGGCGGGGTAGCCGAGTTGACGCCCGGCCAGGAGCGTGTCGGCGAACGCATCCTCGCCGACCTCGCCAGCCAGCCACGCCTGGGTGGCACCGCTGGTGAACGTATACGAGATCCCCCAGAAGACCTGGGCGATCAGGATCGGCCAAAACGAGGGGAGGGCTCCCTCGAGCATCATGCCGATCCCCATCCCGAGGTGACCGATGACGATCGAGGTTCGGCGGCTGATGACATCGGCGACGACGCCGGTGGGGATCTCGGCCAGAAAGACCGACGCCTCCATCGCGGTCCCGACGATCACCAGTTGGAACGGCGACAGCCCGGCTTCGAGGAAGCGGTAGAGGGTGACGGTGGCAAACCCGAGGGTGGACGTGAAGGTGGCCACTGCGGAGAGACGCAAGAACAGCGGGCGCGGTTGGGCGCGTGACAAGGCGGACTCCTAAGTCAGAAGGATCAGAAGGGTGGGGCGCGGCCGAGCCGCGTTGATCAATAGGAGGCCGTCATGGAGGTGACAGTAGCGGTGCGGGCTGGTAGGTGCGGGTGATTTGGGCCGCCCTGTTGTCCCCAGTTCACCCACAAAGAAGGCAGTCTCGTCCCCAGG
>JBPCMH010000291.1:0-6971 GCA_051002495.1 Acidimicrobiales bacterium | reverse complement strand
AAGCGCGGCTGGTGCTGGTTCGGCACCGCTCGAACCGCCGGGAATGACCACGCCGATGACGGTCAGGTCGTAGCGGTCTGCGAAATAGCCGAGCGTCTCATGGTTGGTCACCAACTGGCGGCGCTCGGCCGGCAGATCCGCAAGGGCCTCGGCAACTTTGGCATCCGCGGCGCGGAGCTCTTCGACGTAGGTCGCTGCTCCCGCGCCCAGACCGGCGCCGAGTTCATCAAGGTGCAGCGCCAGCGTGTTGACCGCGACGATCATCCGACGAGGATCGGTCCAGAAGTGGGGGTCGCGCGCACCCTCGTCGCGGTCGGCTCCATCTCCGGCCGCGGCGTCGAGGGGGAGGCTGTCGACAGATGCGCCCATTTCGATCACCGGCACGCCATTGCTCCGAGCCGCGTCGATGAGCCTGCGGAAGCGGCTCTCGAGGCCGAGGCCGCTGGTGACGATCAGGGTCGCCTCGCGCAGCCGGGAGGCAGCTCTGGCCGATGGCATGAACTCATGGGGGTCGGTCCCAACCGGAACGAGCACCTCAACCGTGGCGCGACCTTCGGTGACCTTCCCGACGACGTCGCCGATGATGCTGTTGGTCGCCACGATGAGGGGGCGTCCGTCGCTGCGTTGGCTGCCAGCAGTGCCGCAACCAGTCGTCAGGACGGCCAGCGCTAGCACGGTGGCGACCACCGAGCGGACCGTTCGCGTCGGGTCAGACTTGAGAATGAGAATGACTCTTGTTATACCGGAGGGGTGCCTCAGCGCAACTCTCCGGACGGGTCGGCCGCGGTCGCTCGCGGCTTGGCGTTGGCTTACGGAGATCGCCAAGTCCTCGCTGGCATCGACCTTGACCTGCCGGCGGGGCGCGTCACGACCCTGGTCGGGCCGAACGGCGCGGGGAAGTCGACGCTCCTTCACGCCCTGGCTGGGCTGCTCCGGCCGGCCAGTGGCTCACTGCACGTGCTCGGATCAAGTACCCCGGCGGCGCGGTCGCGGGTGGCCCTGGTGCTGCAGTCGAGCGCGGTGAACGACCGCATGCCGGTGACGGTCAGGGAGGTGGTGGCCATGGGCCGATTTGCCGTCGGCGGATCCGGTCGCCGCATGGCGCGGTCAGATTGGGAGATCGTCGATGCGTCGCTGGCCGGCATGGCGGTCGACGACCTGGCCGGTCTCCATCTGCGTGAGCTTTCTGGCGGCCAGCGCCAGCGGGTGTTCGTGGCTCAAGGGCTCGCGCAACAGGCAGATCTTTTGCTCCTGGATGAACCGGTCACCGGCCTCGACATCGTGTCTCGCGACCGAATCCTTGCAGCGGTCGACGCTGAGCGCGCCGCGGGCCGGACGGTGGTCGTCTCCACCCACGACCTCGGTCAGGCCGCCTTGGCCGATCATGTCGTGCTGTTGGCTGGACGGGTTGTCGCCGCCGGCTCGCCGTCAGAGGTGCTGACGCCAGTCAACCTGTCGGCGGCCTACGGCGAGCGGCTTGTCCGACTGGCCGACGGCGGCACGGTGCTCGACGACACCCCGCATCACGATCATCTGCACTGAGCTATCGCGCCCCGTGGGCGAACGCGCTCAGACGAGGTGGGCGCGCGTGCTTTGTCGCGATGAACTGTCCGCCGTGCGGCTCATCCACAATCGAAACAGCAGCCCGGCGCTGACGATGAAACTCGGTACGGCCACGTAGGCCGCTTCCACCAAACCAACGAGCGCAAACTCGGTGAACAGCATGGCGATCAATAGGAAGAACACTGCGAGGGCCATACAACCACCTCCCCCTCGGGGGTTTGTCGTACCCTCGTACCCTCTCCAGCATGCCAAATTGGTCAATGTTTCGCGGCGTACGCCGGTTTGGGGAGGCCGGTCAGGTCTCGGCGAGCTTGTCGCGCGACTCCCGCACAGCCCAGCTGAACACCCCACGACTCATCGTCGAAATCTCGATGTCGGTGCGCCGCTGGTAGACCTCGGCTCTGGCCTCGTGGACCGACGCGTCGTCGGGTGCGGCCTGGGCCGCCAACTCGACGAGGTGGCAGGCCAAGCGGAGCGACTCCTCGTCACCCGCCTCCGACAACTCAACCCCGCGCGCGGCCAGGCGATCGGCGCCGCCGGACAGCGATGCGACCTCGGCCGCGAGAGCCGACTCGGGTGATGGCTTGAGCCGGGCCGGGTTGCCGTCGTACCACCCGCCATAGAGCCGCCAAACGTTGCGCACGATGAACTCCGGCTCGTCGTACACCGGCCGCAAATACGGCTTCTCGATCAAGTGACCGGGGGCCTTCACCGAGTGGAGGATCTCGTCGAGGCGAGCGCCAGCGTTCATCAGCCGGACAGTCTCGTCATGCAGATGGTCGAGCAGGTCGGCGGTGTCGGTTAGTGCTTCACGCACACGATCAGCGCCGACGACCGGCCAACCGTGTCCGGGCATGAGCACCTCAGGCTCGAGAGCGATCATCTCTCGGAGCGCGTGCGACCACTCCCGTGCGTACCGCTGCACCTTCTGTGGGTTGCCTGCGTTGGGCGTGGCCCAGATGAACAGGTCGCCCGGGCACAGGATCTTGTGCTGCGGGATCCACGTCCACGTGTGGTCGTCTGTCTCGCCGCGGGCGTGGTGGAGCTCAAAGGTCAGACCGCCGGCACTCAGCTGATGGTGGACACGGTAGGTGTCGTCCGGGTAGCGGTACTCCGTCGGCCACCGCATGCCCGGCACCTGGAACTGCCGCTGATTGATCACGCTGTTGTAGCCGGCGGTGAGGATGTACCGGTCGAAGCGGTGGGGCATGGCTTCGTGGGCGACCACCCTGGGCCGCCGCCAGCCGTTCGTTGCCGCTTCTTCTTCGAACGGCTTGGTGCCAAAGACGTGGTCGATGTGGCCGTGTGAGTACACGGCGGTGTGGAGCGGTTGATCGGTCCAGCGTCTGAGGTGCTGGTGGTTGTTGGCCGCAAAGAACTTGCTGCCGGTGTCGATCAGCACGAGCCCGTCGTCGGTGGTGAAGGCAGAGACGTTGGCCAACGACGCGATGAAGGCCACGCCGTCGGTGATCTCGGTGAACTCATCGCCGGCCGAAACCGGGTTGTGAGCCTCGGTGCTGATCTCGCCCCGCCACAGTTGGTCCGCTAGCTCGAGCACTCCCATCGGCAGACGATAGGCCCGACAGAGTGGGTGGCGCGTCGCCAACGCAAAGATGACCGTCGGTGGTTAGGGTGAAGTTCGAGTCCCAGGAAGCGGCCACCGTCATCGGTGAACGCCACGCCGCGGCCGACACGAACATGGCGATTGCGCCCGGCTTTGAGATGCCGGGCAGCTGAGAGGAACCAAGTGCAGTTCGGAATCGTCTTTGCCAACACTGGTCGCGCCGTCGATCCTGACGGAGCGATCGCGCTCGCCCAGATCGCGGAGGAAGCCGGGTTCGACACGCTGTGGACCGTCGAGCACGTCGTGGTCCCCTCTGGGTACGAGTCGGCTTATCCGTACTCGCCTACTGGCAAGATGCCGGGCAGCGAGGACAGCCCCATTCCCGATCCGCTCATCTGGTTGACCTGGGTGGCGGCCGCGACCCGGCGCATCAAGTTGGCGACCGGCATCCTCATCCTTCCGCAGCGCAGTCCGGCGGTGTTGGCCAAGGAGGTTGCCACCCTCGACGTGTTGAGCAAGGGCCGAGTCATCCTCGGCGTCGGTGTCGGCTGGTTGGAAGAGGAGTTCGATGTCATCGGCGTCCCGTTCGCCGAGCGGGGCGCTCGCACCGACGATCACATCGAGGCACTGCGCGCGTTCTGGACCGAGGCCGAGCCCACCTACAAGGGCCGGTTCACCTCGTTCGAGAACGCCAAGAGCTACCCGAAGCCTGTCCAAGAAGGGGGGGTGCCCATCGTGATCGGAGGGCACTCGCCTCCGGCCGCGAAGCGGGCCGGCCGACTCGGTGACGGGTTCTTCCCTGCTTCGGCCAAATTCGAGGATCTCGAAGGGCTGCTTGATGTCATGCGCAAGACGGCAACCGAGCATGGCCGAGACCCCGATGCCATCGAGGTGACCGCCGGTGGGGCGATGGACGTCGACGGGGCCAAGCGGTATCAGGACATCGGCGTGCGTCGGCTGGTGGTTCCTGCGCTTGGGCGGAACGAAGAGGAGTGGAAGCAAGTGCTCGGCACTTTCGGCGAGCAGGTCATCGCCAAGATGCTCTGACTGGCTGACTCGGTTCGGCCTGGCGGCCGGTCCTTACGAGATCGTTTCGATGGCTTCGTCGTACGTCGCCCTGAACAACGCCGGCCGACCGTGTTCCTTCCGCAGTTGCAAGGCGAGTCGTCGCGAGCTGACGAGCAGTTCGCGAGCGGCTCGGCCCGGCCACGGGCGGGGGAGGAGCTCAGGCGGGAGCAGCGGGTCGCTGTCGAAACAGGCGTTGAACGCCACCGCCATGGCCAGCGCTCCCGGAAGAAACGCAGCGTCGGGAAGACGCTCCTTGCGCTGCCGCATTCGAGAGAGCGCGTCGAGCACTGGCGAGAACTGCGTGAGGAAGTCGTCGTAGCGACGGCCGAGGTCGTCAACGGCCCACAGCGTTGAGGCGAGCTGCCTTGGGTCGCGTTCGCCGGCCACCACGAGATCGTCGGTGGTGGCCACAGTGACGTTGGCGTCAATGCCAAGCTCACGGGCCGTGTCGAGCACGTCGTCGTGCCACGGGTGGGGCGACGCGTAGAGCCCGCCTTGGACCGCGGCACCACCGAGGGAGATGAGGCGGTCGCGGAAGGCATCCCGCGCGGCACGCTCTCGTTCGGCCACCGCGAACGCGACCAGTCGCCACTGTCGATCCCACCCCCGCCCGGCCGCGTCCTGCGCGTAGGCCAAGCGGGTGCGCCCGATAGTGGTGCTGAGTGCGGTCAGGCCCGCCGGCGTTGGGCGGTACGAGGATGACCGGCCGGTGCCCTCCCGCACGAACAGATCCTCGGCGACCAGTCGGCGGAGACACGACCGAACCTGCTCGGCCGACTGGCCACAGGCTTCGGCAACGGCGTTCACCTCGCCGGTGGCGATGATGCCGTCCTCATGGGCCATCCCCAGCACCAGCAGCCTGGTCGGGATAGACACGGTCGTTTCGGCCACGACCGTATTGTCGACCGACCAGCCAGCGCCGTCAAGGGCTACGATGCCTCTGTGCCGCACGACGTCGCGGGGAGCGCTTGGGCCAACCAGCATCCGGGGCTGCCCGACCAGGCAGAGCGATTGCTTCGCCGCATACCGAAGTTGCTTGAGGAGTCGCACGACCGCGCCGAGCGGGTGCTGTCGACGCCGGTCCTGACGCCGACCACCATCGGTCGAATCGGTCGGCTGGCCGCGATGACCGCGCCCGACCTGCTCCCGGCCCTCCGCCGCCGCAACGCCGAAGCGATCGTTCCGGTTCTGGCCCGCCTGGCCCTCAACGGCGGGCCCACATTCGTCAAGCTCGGCCAGTTGATGTCGTCGATGGGGTTTGTTCTGCCCGACTGGGTGGCCGAACCGTTTGCCGGCACCCGAGATGCCGTTCCGCCGGCCGACGCTCAGGCCATCGAGGCAGTCCTGGTGTCGTCTGGGATCACCAGGCACCTGGTGTCGTGGGATCGCGAGCCGTTGGCTTCGGCCTCGGTTGCGCAGGTGCACCGGGCAACTCTGGACGACGGCCGCGAAGTCGTGCTCAAGGTTCGTCGGCCCGGGATCGTCGCCACCGTCGCCTCCGACGCGTCATGGCTGCTGCCTGCCCTTCGTTTCGCAGAGGGCCGCGATGACCGGCTGCGCGTCGCCAACTTGCACGGCACCGTTGAACTGATGATTCGACTGTTCGCGCAGGAGGTCGACCTGCGCTTGGAGGCGGCCAACATTGTGGAGATGGCGCTCGCATTCGAGCGAGCTGGTCAAGCCCTGCACGTCCCGATCCCGATTCCGGGTCTGGTGACACGCCGGGTGGTTGCGCTCGAATTCATCGACGGAGTTTCAGCGGCCTCGACCGAAGAGGTTGCTCGCTTCGGGCATCACGCCGAGGCCCTGGTTCGGCTCGCCATCACCGGCACGCTCACCACCGCAATGGTCGACGGGATCTTCCACGGTGATCTTCATCTCGGCAACGTCATGGTGACCCCAAACGGTTTAGCGCTCATCGACTTCGGAATCGTTGGACGGCTGACGCCTGTCCAACGCCGCGCCTTGATGGCGCTGCTCATGGCCGCCATCAAGGAGGACAGGTCGGCGGCCTTTGCTGCGCTGAGCGATTTCGGTGCGCTCCCTGGAGTCGATCTGGCCGAGTTCGAGTCCCGGCTTCCCCCTCGCATGAACCGGGAGGCACGCCGTGCTGCCCGCGAGGAAGGGGGCCGCGACTTCGTGGCCGAGCGCATCACATCGTTCGTTCGAGAGCTCGCCGCGGCCGGCTTCCGGGTGCCGCCCGAGCTCGCTCTGTTCGCCAAGAACCTGGTGTATCTCGGTGACGCGGTGGCCCGCCATGCGCCGGATTTAGACATGATGCAGGAGATTGGCGGGGCGGTCGCGACCATCGCCGCGCATCTCCAATCGGACCCAACGGAGAGCTGAGCCGCTTCAGACTGGTTCGCTGGCGGGCTAGAGCTCATCCCGGTGCGCGTTGAGTAGCGCATCGAGTGCCTCACGGAGCAGGCTGGCTTCGGTGCGACCCGTGGCGCCCGACAGTTTCGACAACCGGTCGAGCTGGGCGGGCGTGTAGTAGTTGCTCTTCAGCGTCATCTTCTCTTCGATCCAGATCGAGATGCGATTGCCACCCTCGCGTTTGGCCCGCATGAGCGCCTGGTCTGTGAACTTCAACAGATCGTCGACCGACTCGGCGTGAGGCGGTCGCGACGCGATCCCGGCTGACAGCTTCTGGGTCCAGTCGATGCCATGATCCGCGCCGGCGACGTGAACCCGGATCTCCTCCAGCATGATCAAGGCGGCCTCGGCCGAAGCGCCAGGCAGGCCGACGACGTACTCGTCGCCACCGATCCTGGCC
>JBPCMH010000290.1:0-8302 GCA_051002495.1 Acidimicrobiales bacterium | reverse complement strand
GATCGGTGGTCGGCGTTAGTTCGCCTTGCGGTGGCGATGGTGCTGGCCATGACTACATGGTTCTCCGCGTCGGCAGTTCTGCCCCAGCTCCGGAACGAGTGGGGCCTCAGCACCAACGAAGGCTCGTTGCTCACTATCGCCGTCCAGCTTGGCTTCGTGGCCGGCGCAGTGGCGTCGGCGGCACTGAACCTGGCCGATCTGGTCCCGCCGCGTCGGCTGATTTTGTTTGGCGCCCTTGGCGCGGCTGTCGCCAACGCTGGCCTGCTCGCCGTCGACGGTGCCGGGGGCGCGATCCCGTTACGGTTCGCGACCGGAATGTTCCTTGCCGGCGTGTATCCGCCGGGACTGAAGTCGATGGCGACCTGGTTCCGACGGGGTCGTGGGATGGCTCTCGGGGTCATGGTCGGCGCCCTGACCGTGGGCTCAGCGATGCCCCACTTCGTCAACGGACTTGGCGGCATCGACTGGAAGGTCGTGATCGTGGCGACCTCGGTGTTGACCGTCGCCGGCGGCCTGGTAGCGGAGTTCGTCGGTCGCGACGGCCCGTTCCCATTCCCCGTTGCCACCTTCGATCCCCGCCAGGCGAGTCGGGCCTTCGCCGACCGCGGGGTGCGACTAGCGACCTTCGGCTATTTCGGGCACATGTGGGAGCTGTACGCGATGTGGGCGTGGTTCGCCGCCTTCTACGGCGATCGACTGGTGCTCGCAGGAAGTACCGACCCTCGACGGGGTGCGGCCTACGCCACCGCGGCCGCCATCGGCATCGGTGGGGTGGGCTGCTGGTTCGGCGGCGTGCTGGGCGATCGATGGGGGCGCACGAAGACAACCGCACTGGCGATGACCATCAGCGGGACCTGCGCGGTCGTAATCGGCCTGGCGCGTGCCGCGCCTGTTCCGTTGGTGCTGGTCATCGGCCTTGTGTGGGGATTCTGGGTGGTGGCCGACTCTGCGCAGTTCTCGGCGATGGTCACCGAACTGGCCGATCAGCGCTACGTGGGCACCGCGGTCACGTTGCAGCTGGCGGCAGGCTTCGTCCTGACCGTGGCCACCATCTGGCTCGTCCCGATTCTGCGCGACTCACTGACGTGGCGCTGGGCCTTTGCTTTCCTCGCAATCGGTCCGGCGCTCGGCGTGTGGTCGATGCTGCGCTTGATGCGATCGCCAGACGCGGCGCGCATCGCCGGCGGTAGGGGCTGAGCGCCGACGTCTCAGGCGGCGTGCTCGTGGAGAGCCGACGAAGCGGGCGACGAGCGGTCTGCCGTGGGCGCGCCAGTGGCTGAGCGCGGCGCCGATCATGAACAGGGCCAGACCAATGCCAAACGAGGTGGTGACGGACGTGTCCAGCCGGTCCTTGGGTCGAAGAAGAGTTCGACGAAGGTCGCTCCCTGGTCCTCTTCCGAAATCAGCGGTCGCCGGGTGGCAGCAGGCATCTCAAGATTATGGATGAGCGCCAGCCCGAGGTTCAGGACAGTTCGGCGACGAGGCTGTTCAGTGTGGCGCTCGGTCGCATGGCCGCGGCGGCCTTGTCCTCGTCCGGGTGGTAGTAGCCGCCGATGTCGACGGGCGCACCCTGCACCGCGTTGAGCTCATCAACGATGGTCTGTTCATTCGCCGCGAGTTGCTCAGCAAGGGCCGAGAACCGCTCAGCCAACTCCGGATCGGCTGACTGGGAGGCGACCGCCTTGGCCCAATACAGCGCGAGGTAGAAGTGGCTGCCGCGGTTGTCGAGCTCGTTGACCTTGCGCGAGGGCGACTTGCCCGCCTGGAGCAGCTGAGCGGTGGCTTGGTCGAGGGTGTCGCCGAGCAACTGGGCCCGCTTGTTGCCGAATCGGTCGGCGAGGTGTTCGAACGATGCGGCGAGCGCGAGGAACTCACCAAGGGAATCCCACCTGAGGTGGTTCTCCCTGACGAACTGTTGCACGTGTTTTGGCGCAGACCCACCAGCACCGGTCTCGAACAGGCCGCCACCGTTCATCAGCGGCACGACCGACAGCATCTTGGCGCTGGTGCCGAGCTCGAGGATCGGGAAGAGGTCGGTGAGGTAGTCGCGGAGGACGTTGCCGGTCACCGAGATGGTGTCCTCGCCGCGCCGGATGCGCTCCAAGGAGAACTTGGTGGCATCCACCGGGCTCATGATCTCGATCTGCAGGCCGTTGGTGTCGTGCGCCTCGAGGTAGGTCTTGACCTTCTTGATGAGTTCGGCGTCGTGCGGCCGGTCCGCGTCGAGCCAGAACACCGCGGGTGAGCCGGTGGCTCTTGCCCTGGTGACGGCCAACTTGACCCAGTCTTGAATGGGGAGATCCTTGACCTGACACATGCGCCAGATGTCGCCGGCCTCGACCGTGTGTTCGAACACCGGGGTGCCCGAACCATCGACCACTCGCACGGTGCCGGCTGTCGGAACTTCGAAGGTCTTGTCGTGCGAGCCGTACTCCTCGGCCTGCTGCGCCATGAGCCCGACATTGGGGACCGACCCCATCGTGGCCGGGTCGAAGGCGCCGTTGGTGCGAGCGTCGTCGATGACGGCCTGGTACACACCGGCATAGCTGCTATCCGGAATGACGGCCTTAGTGTCTTGCTGCTCGCCGGCTGTGTTCCACATCTGCCCTGAGGTGCGGATCATCGCGGGCATCGAGGCGTCGACGATCACGTCGCTTGGGACATGCAGATTGGTGATGCCCCGGTCGGAATCGACCATCGCCAGATCGGGACCAGCATCAATGGCGGAAGAGATGGCCGACTCGATCGCGGTCCGCTGATCAACGGGAAGCTCCTGGATGGCGTTCAACAAGTTGGCCAGACCATCGTTGGGGTCAGCGCCCACCTCCTCCAACGCGGCGCCGTGGTCAGCGAAGACGTCGGCGAAGTAGGTCTTGACGGCATGGCCAAAGATGATCGGGTCCGAGACCTTCATCATCGTGGCCTTGAGGTGCAAGGAGAACAGCACACCCTTGGCTTTGGCGTCGGCCAACTGCTCCCGGAGAAACGCATCGAGTGCGGTGGCGCTCATGAACGTGGCATCGACTACTTCTCCGGTCAGCACCGGAACCGACTCACGCAGAATCGTCGTGGTGCCGTCAGCGGCCTTCAACTCGATGCGCAGCCTTCCGCCGGTGGGCAGCGTCGTTGACCGCTCGTTCGAGCGAAAGTCGCCGCTCGACATCGTCGACACGTGCGTGGCCGAACTGGTCGACCATGTGCCCATCGAGTGGGGGTTGTTCCTCGCGTAGCCCTTCACCGCGGCGGGAGCTCGTCGGTCGGAGTTGCCCTCCCGGAGAACGGGGTTGACCGCGCTGCCCTTGACCCGGTCGTAGCGGGCCTGGGTATCTCGCTCTTCGTCGGAGTTCGGATCATCGGGATAGTCGGGTAGGTCGTAGCTCTGGCTCTGAAGCTCTTTGACCGCGGCCCGGATCTGCGGGATCGACGCGCTGATGTTCGGCAGTTTGATCACATTGGCCCCCGGCTGGGTGACCAGGTCCCCCAGCTCGGCCAAGGCATCGTGCTGGCGCTGGGCGGCCGGAAGACGGTCGGAGAAGGCGGCGAGGATGCGCGCAGCCAAGGAGATGTCGCGAGTCTCGACGGCAACCCCAGCCGCGCCAGCGAAGGCCTCGATGATCGGCAGCAGGGAGTAGGTCGCCAGCATCGGCGCCTCATCGGTCAGCGTGTAGATGATCTTTTCGGTGTCAGCCATGTCTTCCGTTCCGGCGCGATCGGGGGCCCGTCCGGGCCACGTCGGCCCGAGGCTACCGCCGCCTTCGCCCGCAGCGTCCATGCGACGCAATACTGGACGGGTGGACGAACGCAATGTGCTTGGTGGCCCTCTCGAGACGTGCGGGACAGATCCGGTCACCGGGTTCTTCCGGGACGGGTGCTGCTCGACCGGCCCGGAGGATCTCGGGAGCCACACCATCTGCGCCGTCGTCACCGCTGAGTTCTTGGAGCATCAACGCAGCATCGGCAACGACTTGTCGACACCGATGCCCCAGTACCGTTTTCCCGGTCTGAAACCTGGCGATCGTTGGTGTGTGACCGCGGCTAACTGGCTTCGGGCCCACCACGATGGCGCAGCCGCCTTCGTGGTGCTGGCTTGCACGCACGAGCGGGCGCTCGACATCGTCCCGCTCGATGTGCTGCAGGAGCACGCAGTGGACGTGCCGACTGATCCAGGCGGTCTGACGGGTTAGATCGTCGCAGTTGGCTCAGGTGGCGCGTTCGGGACGGATGAATGTGGGGACGTTCGCCGTCGACCGGTCGGGATCGAATCGATAGCCGAGGCCATCGAAGTCGCGCAGCGCCTTTACCGATCGGACGCGGTTGAGAATCAACCAAGCGGCCATCGCTCCTCGCGCCTTCTTGGCGAAGAAACTGATCACCTTCGGGACGCCCGCCTTTTCATCGAGAAAGACCGGGGTGATGAGCCGTGCGTCGAGCCGCTCTGGCTGGACGGCACCGAAGTACTCCTGGGAGGCGAGGTTGATCAACACTCGGGTGGGTCGCTCGTCGAGGTCAGCGCGGAGCCGGTCGGTGATCTTCTCGCCCCAGAACTCATACAAGTTGCGACCTCGGTCGGTTCGAAGCGCGGTGCCCATCTCCAACCGATACGGGTAGATCAGGTCGAGCGGTCGCAGCACCCCGTACAGACCGGAGAGGATGCGCAGCGACTTCTGTGCCTCGGTGTAGTCACGCTCGCCAAAGCGCTCGATGTCCATACCGATGTAGACGTCACCCTTGAAGGCCAGCAAGGCCTGGCGCGCCTCGCCCGGTCTGGCTTCGGCGTCCCACTCTGCGTAACGCTCCACGTTCAGCTTGGCCAACTCCGGCGAGAGGCTCATCAGCCCAGCGATGTCGGCGGGGGACCGCTGCACCAGTTCCTCGATGAGGACCGACGAGTCGTCGATGAGGCGGGGCAGCGTGTGCTTCTTCGTGAGCGGTCCAGACTCGAAGTCGAGTGTCTTGGCGGGCGAGATGACGATCAACACGGTCTTGATGCTACGCGGCAACCGCGGGTGTTTGATCCCGCAGTTGGTGTGAACTGAGCGAAACCGCCCCTCGGT
This sequence comes from Acidimicrobiales bacterium, assembly GCA_051002495.1. Classification (GTDB taxonomy): domain Bacteria; phylum Actinomycetota; class Acidimicrobiia; order Acidimicrobiales; family CADCTF01; genus JBPCMH01. The sequence goes on along the minus strand of JBPCMH010000290.1, from coordinate 3,248 downwards.
CGTCGCGCGCCGCCCTCTCGTGGCTACGGTTCAGGCCATGAAGGAACTCGTCTATCACCGGATGCTCCTGCCCGCGCTCGAGACCTACGCCGACAAGGTCGGATTCCACGACGAGCACTACTCGGGCACGTATGCCCAGCACGGTGATCGAGTTATGCGGCTTTGCAAGGCGCTGTCAAGCGAACTCGGGGTAACGAGGGGCGCCCGCTTTGCGGTCATGGCAGTCAACCGCCACGAGTACCTGGAGCTGTACCACGCCGCCTTTTTGGGCGCGGGCGTGATCAACCCGCTCAACCTCCGACTCGCGGGCAAGGAGCTCGACTACATCGTTCGCGACTCCGGCACCGAGGTGGTGTTCGTCGATGCGTTCTTCGCCGATCACTTCGCCCGTGCGATGGCCGAGTCCGATGGTGACAGCCCCATCCGTCACACGGTGCTCATCGGCGATGGCGACGTGCCTCATGACATCAAGTACGAGGATCTGCTCGCCGCGGTCGATCCGTCCGTACCTGATGAGCCCGAGGAAGAAGACGCTGCGGTGCTGATGTACACCGGCGGCACCACCGGCCTACCCAAGGGTGTGCTGATCGACCACCGGGCCGAGATGCTGAATCTCTACCACGTGGGCATGGTCATTCGATTCGATCCTGATTCGGTCTACCTCCACCAGACCCCGATGTTCCACGCGGCGTCGATGGGCGGCATCCTCGGGACGCCCGCCGCCGGCGGAACGTCGGTCTACATGCCGCTGTTCGAACCGGGCGGAGCGATGTCGCTCATCGAGCAGTACAACGTGACCCAGACGGTGATGGTGCCGACGATGATCGGCATGACGCTCAATCATCCCGACTTCAAGCCGGAGCGCCTCGAGTCGTTGCAGACGCTCACCTATGGCGCCTCGCCCATGCCGGCCGCGATCCTGGATCAGTTGCTCAAGTTGTACCCCGAGCTTGATCTGTCCCAGGGCTACGGGATGACGGAATGCTCGGCGCTCCTCACCTGGCTTGACTCCGACGACCACCGCGCCGGCGGCGGGCGCCTCCGTTCGGCCGGGCGTCAAGTTCCCGGTGTGGTCCTCTCTATCCAGGACGGCGACGGCACTCTTTTGCCGCGGGGGGAGACCGGCGAAGTGTGCGCGAAGAGCGGAAACTTCATGCGGGAGTACTGGAACAAGCCAGACGCCACGAAGGAAGCTTTCGCGGATGGCTGGTACCACACCGGCGACGCGGGCTACCTCGACGCAGATGGCTACCTCTTCCTCGTCGATCGCGTGAAGGACATGATCGTGACGGGCGGCGAGAACGTTTACTCCGCGGAGGTCGAGAGCGCGATTTCGAAGCACCCCGCCGTCGCCCAAGTCGCCGTCATCGGCATCCCTCACGACATCTGGGGTGAGCAGGTGCATGCCATCATCGTGCTCAAAGAAGGGGTCGAAGCCTCCGAGGACGAGATCAAAGAGGCGGCGAAGGCTGAGATCGCCAGCTACAAGGTGCCCAAGTCCGTCGAGTTCCGCGCCGAGCCGCTCCCGCTTTCGGGCGCGTTAAAGGTGCTCAAGCGCGAGCTGCGTAAGCCGTATTGGGAGGGTCAGGGCCGCTCCGTCAACTAGCCGATCCGTTCACGGACCTCCGCGGCGCGACTCTCGGAAGCCCATGTTGGCGGCGCGGTGAACCCACGCCGCCACACCCGCGTCTGGTCCCTGGTCGAAGCGCCGGGTCGCCGCTATCATCGGCACAGGCCGCAATGGGTGGCGCTGGTTGCGCACGGCCTGCATTCGATAGCAACAGGGCGCTCAGCGCGCCCGGAAAATAGGAGAACGACATGCCCACCCTTGACGTGCGCGACTACAAGGTCGCCGATCTGTCCTTGGCCGCGGCCGGCCGCAAAGAGATTGAGTTGGCCGAGGTCGAGATGCCCGGCCTGATGGCTCTTCGGGCCGACTTCAGTGATAGCCAGCCTCTGAAGGGCGCCCGCATCGGCGGTTCGCTGCACATGACTATCCAGACCGCAGTTCTCATCGAGACCCTCACCGCCCTTGGTGCCGACGTGCGCTGGGCGAGTTGCAACCTCTTCTCCACCCAAGACCAGGCCGCGGCCGCTGTTGCTGTTGGCCCGACCGGCACGGTCGAGGCGCCGGCTGGTGTGCCGGTCTTTGCCTGGAAGGGCGAGACGCTTGAGGAGTACTGGTGGTGCACCGAGCAGATGCTCGCCTGGCCCGGCGGTGGCGGCCCCAACCTGATCCTCGACGCTGGCGGCGACGCGACGCTGCTCGTGCACAAGGGCGCTGAGTACGAGAAGGCCGGCGTGGTTCCTGCCGACTCGGACAAGGACAGCGACGAGTGGAAGGTCGTGCTCGGAATCCTGCGTCGCTCGCTCACCGAGGATGGCTCGAAGTGGACCACCGTCGCGTCCGGCATCCAAGGGGTTTCTGAGGAGACCACCACCGGCGTGCACCGGCTGTACCAGATGTTCGAAGCCGGCTCGCTGCTGTTCCCGGCCATCAACGTGAACGACTCGGTCACGAAGTCGAAGTTCGACAACCTGTACGGCTGCCGGCATAGCCTCATCGACGGCATCAACCGAGCCACTGACGTGATGCTCGGCGGCAAGGTCGCCGTCGTGTGCGGGTACGGCGAGGTCGGAAAGGGCTGCGCCCAGTCACTCCGCGGCCAGGGCTGCCGGGTGATCGTCACCGAGATCGACCCGGTGTGCGCGTTGCAAGCTGCGATGGAGGGCTACGAAGTCACCACGCTCGAGCGGGTTCTCGACACCGCAGACATCTTCATCACCACGACCGGCAACAAGGACATCATCAGCTCCGAGCACATGGCCCGGATGAAGCACAACGCGATTGTCGGCAACATCGGTCACTTCGACAACGAGATCGACATGGCTGGCCTGTTCCGCATGAGCGACGTGCAGCGGGTCACGATCAAGCCCCAGGTGGATGAGTTCGTCTTCCCCGACGGCCACTCCGTGATCGTGCTGTCCGAAGGTCGACTGCTCAACCTGGGCAACGCCACCGGCCACCCCAGCTTCGTGATGTCGATGAGCTTCACCAACCAGGTGCTGGCTCAGATCGAGCTGTTCACGAATCTGTCGGCTTACCCCCTCGGTGTGCACGTGCTGCCCAAGCACCTCGACGAGAAGGTCGCCCGCCTGCATCTCGACAAGCTCGGCGTGCGCCTGTCGCAGCTGTCGAAGGAGCAGGCCGACTACATCGGCGTCCCCGTCGACGGCCCGTACAAAGC
>JBPCMH010000289.1:0-6443 GCA_051002495.1 Acidimicrobiales bacterium | reverse complement strand
GCTCTGTGACATCCGTCACAGAAGCGGTGGCGGAGAGGGAGGGATTTGAACCCTCGGACCCCCTTGCAGGAGTCACCTCATTAGCAGTGAGGCCGATTCGGCCGCTCTCGCACCTCTCCCGAGGGGGCGACTGTAGCACCGTCCGCGAACCAGCGGGCCTACGAGAAGCCTTGTGGTAGAAGGGATTCGCTGGCCGGTACGACGCCGGTGCGCTGACGGACGTCGCCTTGCGAGCGGTATGGGCAGCGGCCCGGTCGGCACCCCCGGTGACGCCAACGGGGCTTCGTTGTGCAGCCGCATGGATCGTGGAGGGCAACGAGGGACAGCTCAGGCGAGGTGCCGTAGCTGACGATGCCGACCATGCGGTCCCCGGCGGGTGCCCAGGCGCCGTTCACGCCGGTGACCTGCCGCCGTGGATGCCCCCCGGCCGACGCGGGGTCAGAAGAGGTCCCAGTACGATTCTCTCGCCCGCATCTCCTCGACCGTCTCCTCGAGGATCACGCGGCCCGACCGCATCACGTACACCCGGTCGACGATCCTCAGGGCGGCGGCGACGTTCTGCTCCAGCAGCACCACCGACAGCCCCTCCTCGTCGGCGAGCCTGCGGACCTGGGCGAAGATCTGCTGCACGATCGACGGCGCCAGACCGAGCGACGGCTCGTCGAGCATGAGCAACCTGGGTCCCGTCATGAGCGCCAGCCCCAGACTGACCATGCGCTGCTGGCCGCCGGACATCGTCCCCGCCAGCTGCCCCTCCCGCTCCTGGAGGATGGGGAAGAGCTCGTACACGAAGTCGAGGCGCCGTGACCGTGCGTCGGCGTCCTTCTCGTTCGCACCCCCCAGGAGCAAGTTCTCGCGCACGGTGAGATCAGCGAAGACGAAGCGCTCCGACGGGATGAGCGCCATGCCTGCACGCACGTTCGCCCTGCTGTTGGACCGGGTCACGTCGTCACCGAAGTAGCGGATCGTGCCCCGCTGCGCGGGGTTCGTGCCCAGCACCGCTCGGATGGTGGTGCTCTTCCCGCTGCCGTTGTGCCCGAAGATGCCGACGATCTCGCCGGGCATGACGTGCAAGGTCGTATCGAAGACGACGGTCTTGCGCCCGTAGCCCGCGTACATCCCGTCGATGAGCAGTGCGGGCTCTCGCCCGCTCCCGTTGCGGCGTGCGCTGGCAGGGACGGTGTCAGGTGCCAAAGTACGCCTCCGCCAGCTCGGGCGAGTCCGTGAGCTCCTCGATGGATCCCTGCGCGGTGATGCGGCCGAGCTCCATGAAGTACGTGTGATCAGCCAGTCGCCCGACCACGTGCAGGTTGTGCTCGACGATGCAGACGGTCCGGCCCTGGTCCCGAACCGCCTCGATCATCTCGAGCATGGTCGCCACCCAACGTGTGTCGATGCCCGATGCCGGCTCGTCGAGCAGCAGGACGGGTGCGTCCGTGGCCAGGAGCCTGGCGAGTGAGATGAGCTTCGACTGCCCGTACGACAGCGCGCCTGCGGGAACGTCGGCGAACGCGTCCATGCCGACGAAGCGGAGCCACCGCATTGCCTGCTCGCGGGTTCGGGCCTCGCTCCGGCTCGCCGCCGAGCCACCGAAGAACAGCTTGCCGAGGTGCTCGCCGTCCTGGTCCTGCACGGCCATCATGACGTTCTGCAAGCAGCTGATCCGTGCGATCAGCCGGACGTCCTGGAACGACCGCACGAGTCCGAGCCTGGCGATGCGATCCGGGTTCATGGCCACCAGCTCGGTGCCGTTCAGCTTGACGGTTCCCGCGTCAGGGCGGATGAAGCCGGTGAGCAGGTTGAACACGGTGGTCTTTCCGGCGCCGTTCGGTCCCACGAGCGCCGTGATGGTGCCTTGACGCAGGTCGATGTCGAGGTCCTCGGCGGCGACGATGCCACCGAAGCGCTTTGTGATCCCCCGAGCCTCGAGCACCACCGGGGCCAGGGACCAGCGACGCTCCGCGTCCACCTGCTCCTCGTGCGCCGCGAAGCCGACGTGGACGTGCTCGCCCGAGGTGGTCGGCGGCGGCGGATCCCCGCTCTCGACCGCGGCCGTGCCGTCACTCCCGTCCAGCGCGGCGAGGTTCACCGACGGCGACCACTCGTCGTCGGTGGTCATCTCGAGCCGGTCCCCAGCGGCGCCCCGGCGGAGCTTCGTCCACAGCGGCGGCTGGCCAGGGCCCCTCGGTGCGGTCGCCGCGTAGCGCAAACGGGCGAGCGGTCGGGCGCCCTCGGGGAGGATGCCCTGAGGACGCAGGAGCATGAGCATGACGAGCAGCAGCCCGTAGACGATAAGCAGGACGACGCTCGCCGTGGCGGCAGGGAGGTTGATCACCCGCCGCAGGAGGGGCTCGAGCATGACGAGCACCACGGCGCCGAGGATGGTTCCGTGGAGGTTCGCCATGCCGCCGAAGATCACGATGGCGAAGAGCGTGAGCGAGAACGCGAAGCCGTACACGGTCGGCGTCGCCAGCTGCAGCCAACCGGAGTAGAACCCGCCGGCGAGGCCGGCGAGCGCCGAGGAGATCCCGAACACCGCCAGCTTGTAGGAGAACACGTTCTTCCCGAGGGCCTGCGTGGCGATCGGGTCCTCGCGGATGCCCTTGAGCACCCGGCCGTAGGCGCTCTCCCCCATCCGCCGGCAGATCAGGTACGTCACCACCGCCATGACCAGCGCCGGGACCACCCAGTCGCCCGGTGACTGCAGCGTCCACCCGAAGAGCTCCGTCTTCGGGATGCCGATGAAGCCGAAGGTGCCACCGAGCTGCGGGAAGCTCGAGAACACGCCGAGGATCACGAACGACACCGCCAACGTCAACAGGATGAGGAACTCGACCGTCAGCTTCATCGCCGGCAAGGCGATGGCGAAGCCGGCCAAGAGGGCTAGCACGATGCCGACGGCGACAGCGGGGAGGAAGCTCCAGCCCTGGATGGACGTGAGGTAGCCCACCGAGTACCCGCCGACGGCCCCGAAGGCGGCGTGGGCGACCGACACCTGCCCGGCGTAGCCGAGCAGGAGGTTCAACGAGAACCCGAAGCCGGCGTAGATGATGATCTGGACGAGGTAGTTCAGCCAGATCTGCACGTTGTCCCCCTTAAGCCCTGGCTGGCGACACGCGCGCTGCGTTCCGCGTGCGGATCTTGGTGTACAGCGACGACTGCTTGAACGAGAGCCACGCCAGGTAGCCAACGAGGATGATGAAGACCGCCGTCTGGGTCCAGCGCACCGACAACCACATCGAGGACCACTGCTCGACGAGGGACACGACGATCCCGGTGAGGAAGACCCGCACCGGTGAGCTGGCGGTTCCGGCGAGGAAGGCCACCGCGAAGGCGAAGATGACGGGACGGGTGCCCATCGCCGGCTCGACGGCGAACTGGAGGCCCGACCACACGGCGACGACGCCTGCGAGGAACGTCCCGATGGCGAAGACCATGAGGTACACCTGCCGGGCGTTGATGCCGATGGTCAACGCCAGGTCGGGGTTGGAGCGCGTCGCCCGCACCATGCGCCAGAGGGGCGTGAACCGCAGGAGCGCCGCGAGGCCAAGGGTCAGCGCTGTGTACGTCACGAGCTGGTAGACGTCGAAGTTGAGGAACGTGACCTCCCACAGGGACCACCGCTCCTGGACCGGACCGAAGTACGGCTGGCTCGAGGAGCTCCACAGGAGCCGGATGACGTTCTCGATGGCGATGCCGAGCCCGAGGGCGGCGACGAAGATCGCGAGCAGCGCGTTGACTCCGGCGAAGCGCGCGAGCGGCTGGTAGATGAACCGCTCGATGGCGACCCCGACGAGGGTGACCACGAGGATGCCGAGCAGCGCAGCGGGCCAGAACGGCAGCGTGACGTCGACGAGCGGCGGGAACAGGCCACGGTCCTTGAACGTGTAGGCCAGGTATGCGGCCAACGCGTACACCGCGCCGTAGGCGAAGTGGAACCGGCCGGTCACCCCGAGGATGAAGGCGAAGCCCACCCCGAGGAGACCGACGGCGGCGCCCCGGAAGATGCCGTTCGCGGTCAGCTGGGCGAACGTCTCGAGGTCGACGGCAGCAAGGATCACGGGATCTCCAAGATCTGAGGGTGAGGCTCTCGAGGAGCCTCACCCTCGCAGGCTGGGACGTGCGTGGGCTACTCGGCGAGCCGGAAGTCCTCGGCGTCCAGGTCGAAGTACGCCAGCGGGGTGATCTCACCGTCCTTGTACTCGAAGACGCCCATGGGCCGCTGCTCCACCGAGTGCGTCTCGAGGTCGAACGTGAACGTGCCGGGCGACTCGTCGTCGTCGCCGTAGACACTGGCGAAGGTGGGGTCGTCCTGCAGCGCCGCGTCGAGCTCGGCGCCGGAGTTGATGTCACCACCGTCCGCGCAGACCCTGCGGATGACGTCCCACATCGCCAACGTGTCCTCGTAGAAGTTGGCGGCGTAGAAGTCCGGGAGCTCGCCGTACTCGGACTCGAACTCCTCGACGAAGAGCTCGGCCAACGGGTTTGGCGGGTTGTTCGCATCGAAGAAGTCGTAGGCGAAGGTGTAGCCCTGCTGGTCGTACACGCCCTTCGCCGCGTTCACGCCGTCGGGTGTGAACTCGAAGCCGACGATCTGCGACTCGAGGCCGGCGGTCTGTGCCTGGTTGATGAAGGAGCCCGGGTCTTGGCCGTAGAGGCTCATCAGGAGGACGTCCGGCTCGTTGCTCGTGATCTTCGGGAGGACCTGGGAGTAGTCCTGCGATCCGACCGCGGTGAGTTCGTAGAGGCCGTTGAACTCGAGACCTGCCGCCTCGATCTTCTCCAAGATGTCCTCACGAATCTGCGTGTTCGCAGGCTCACCGATATCCCAGCCGACCAGCCCGACGGTCGTGGCGTCCGGCATCGCCTCCTTCACGTACTCGAACAGCCCGGGCAGCGGGTCGTTCGGTGTGATGGCCCGGGCGCCCCAGAAGTACGGCTGGCCCTGGCCGAAGATCGACGTGCCACCGCCTCCGTCGATCGTGAAGACCTCGTACTGCGCCGTGCCGGGGAGCATGGCGCCGAGGTCGTCGACGTAGGAGGAGAGCTTGGCAGCGAAGCCGTTCTCGCCGAGCTCGGTGATCGCCTGCTGACCTGCCGCCGGATCACCGGACTTGTGGTCGTAGTACTCGACCTGAATGTCGGGGCCTCCAGCGGCCTTCACGTGTTCCACTGCCAGGTCGATGCCCCGGCTCATGGTCTTGCCGTAGAACGAGCCGGGACCGGTGAGGGCCAGCACCGCGCCCATGGGGAACGTCTCGTCCCCGCAGGCGTCGGCTGCGTCGACCTGGAGGATCTCCTGCAGGCGCGCGCCGACCTCGTCCGACGCGGGGTCGGCGTCGGTGTCCTCGCCTTCACCGCCACCGCCTTCACCGCCGTCCTCCTGCGTCGCGCCACCCGGCACGGTCACGGCGGCGTCGTCGTCGTCACCGCAGCTAGCCAGCACCGTGAGTGCCAACAGCGCTGCGACCAGCACGCGAGCACCGGGACGAAACCCGTACGTCGGTTCGTGGGCACTTTCGGTCATGAACGAATCCCCCTGCTTCGATGGTCGTGCCCGCCGACCTGGCGGCCACATCGCACGAACGCCTGCACACACATTGTCAGAAGCGCTCCCCCGTGCCAACGACTTGACACCCCGTCAGGTCGGTCGAGAGGTTCTACCACCCGATGTCCCGGCCGGACCCGCGCCACGCCGGCGCGATGGCGGCCTTGCCGTCGACCCGGAACGCCGCCTGGGCCGTCATCCACCCGTCCCTTCGTCTCCGACCGAACCGTCGGCGCGGCGCGATCCACATGGCGGCGCCAGCACGACGGGACCTCCTGTCGACGTCGTCATGGAAGCCCCCCTCCCCATCCCGCTAGGGCCGGGACCCAGCACCTGACCCAGCCGCTTGCGGCGGCTGGCGCATGAAGGATCCTCTCGACGCCGGTGTCAAGTCGTCGGCTCAGTGGCCACCTCGACCTACGCCACCGCGCCGGGTGCTCGGGTGCTCCGGCCTCTACCGTCGGCCGCTGCCTGGAGGCCGAGCGCCCCGGCCCAGAGCCGGGTGAGGGTCTGCACGGACGTCTCGAAGTCGAAGTGCCCGCCGAGTACGAACCAGACGTAGGCGAAGCGGTCCACCATCGAACCGAGCGCACTGGCGGCATAGCGCGGGTCCAGGCTCGGGTCCGCGATGCCCGCCTCCTGCCACCTCGTGATGGCCCTCGTCGAGCGCTCGACGAAGTCGAGCCGCACCTGGCGACGGATCTCGAGGAGCTTCGGGCTGAACGTCGCCACCTGTTCGAGCACCGCCATGATGCGGGCGTTCCGAGCGTAGGCCTCGAGGTACCGACGGTTCGCTCGCTCGATCGTGCGCATGGGATCGACGTCACCGTCGACGCGCGTCCCGTCGCGCGGCGTTCGCGGTTGCAACAGCTCTTGCTGGACGACGTGCGCGACC
>JBPCMH010000288.1:0-6220 GCA_051002495.1 Acidimicrobiales bacterium | reverse complement strand
CCATGGCGCTGACCACCACCACCACGTCGTCGCCGCGGCGCTTCGTGCGCGCTACGTAGTCGGCGACCGACCGGATGCGCTCCGGATCGGCAACCGAAGTGCCGCCGTACTTGTGGACAACGAGGGCCATGATCCTCCCGAGTCTACTGGTGGCCCTCGCACGGACCTGCGCTGATTCAGGTGAGCGCACCGCGTTGACTAGCCTCAACCGCCGTGCCGAATCAGAAGCGTGAACGTCAGCGCGCCGCCCGCCAAGCCAAGCGGGCCGCGGCCGAGCAAGCAAGACGTCGAGCCCAACGCCGACGCCAGATCATCGCCCTGGCCGCTGCGTTCCTCGGCATCCTCGCCATCGGCTTCTATATCTCCCGCGACAGCGGCGATGGCGGCAGCAAGGTCAACACCGAGCCCGCCGCCCAGCCCTCAGCCGCCCAGCCCTCAGCCGACCAGTACGGCGACGCCCCCTGCCCGCCGGACGATGGTGCGGCCGAGCGGCCGCCCACCTTCGACAGCCGTCCCCAGAAGTGCATCGACGACAAGGTCGACTACCAGGCGGTCTTCGACACCGACGCCGGCGAGATCACCGTCGATCTGCTCGAGGATGCCGCACCGGTCGCGGTCAACAACTTCGTGTTCCTTGCCCGCTACAAGGCCTACGACGGGATCCCCTTCCACCGGGTGATCCCCGGCTTCGTCGTCCAAGGCGGTGACATCGAGAACCAAGGCGGTACGGGCGGGCCGGGCTATGCCATCGACGATGAACTGCCGAAGCCTTCGGACTACAAGGAAGGGTCGTTGGCCATGGCCAACTCCGGCCCTGACACCAGCGGCAGCCAGTTCTTCATCGTGGTGAGCGACGACGGAGCACAGCAGTTGCTTGACGCGGTCGGCGGCGAGGCCAAATACACCCTCTTCGGCCAAGTTACGTCCGGCATCGAGGTCGTCAAGGCCATCGAAGCCGACGGCACCCCCGGCGGCACCCCGACCGTGCAGCACCTCATTCGTAGCGTGCGGATCGTCCAAGCCAAGAAATAGGACAACCAACAAGTCGATCGACAACAACATTCAGGAGGCCTTTGTGGCAAAGCAGTGGAAATCACCCCCCGAGATGGTCATCGATCCGTCCAAGCGGTACTCGGCCCAAATGGAAACATCGGTGGGCTCGCTCACCATCTCGCTCGATCCCGCGGCTGCGCCGAAGACGGTGAACAGCTTCGTCTTCCTGGCCAGGGAGGGCTTCTACGAAGGTGTGACTTTTCACCGCGTCATTCAGGGCTTCGTGATCCAGGGCGGCGACCCCACCGGCACGGGCAGCGGCGGACCCGGCTATCGCTTCGAGGACGAGTTGCCCAAGCCTGGTCAGTACGAGGTCGGGTCGTTGGCCATGGCCAATGCTGGGCCGAACACGAACGGCAGCCAGTTCTTCATCATCTCCGGACCGCAGGGCGCTGGGCTACCGCCGCAGTACGCGCTGTTCGGCAAGGTCGTGAAGGGTCTAGACATTGTCGACCAGATGGAGAAGGTCCCGACCGGCGGCGGCGACAAGCCCAAGACCGACCTGGTCATGAACTCGGTCACTATCACCGAGCACGACGACTGAACGCGAACTAGAGGTGCTCGGCGGCTGCTGCCTGGACGCCCTCGACGATCGGGTCCCAGGCCGCACCGGCCGATCGAGTCACCGTCACGAAATCGTTCACGCCGAAGATCGAGACCACACCGTCAAGGGCGAAGACCGCTTCGCCGAACGGGTTCCCGGCGGCTTCAGCTGCTGAGTTCCACGACAGCGTGTCCGGCAGCGTGGTGTCGAGCTGAAACCGAAGTGCGTTCGGGTTCGGGGACGGGGAGGGGGTCGCGCGAGCCATGACCCAACTCTAGGTGCCGTCCCTGTTCGGGCCGCCAGCCCGGCAGAGGTCAGCCCGGCAGACTGGCCAGGCTGGCATCGGTGCCGTCGCGCCAAACGGCGACGCGCCCGGCGCCGGCCGCGCGCCACGACCCGTCCGGGTCTCGGATGAGCGCGGTGTGGGTATCGATGGCGACGACGGCGAGGCCGCCGGTGGCCAGATCGAAGGTGCGATTGGTCTTGTCGACCGACCACGTGTCGGCGTGGGGGATGATCGCAACCTGCTCGACCAGGCCGAGGCCGACCGTGAGCGCACCGCCCCGTGGATCGACCATGGGATCGCAGAGCACCATCGCGCCGGCCGATGAGCCAGCCAGGACGGCGCCGTTGTCCCACGCGTGGGCGATGGCCTCCCAGAGCGGCGAGTCCTTCAGCACCGATCGCAAATGGAGCGGCGAACCGCCACCGAGGTAAAGGAACCGCGCTCCGGCCACCGCTTCGACCAGCGCCGGGTCGGACGCATCGGGTCGGGCCAGCGCCATGACCGGACGAACGGCGGCGCCGAGCGCACTGAACCACGCGGTGGCCGTTTCCACCGCCAGGTGCGGTTGTTCGTAGGCGGCCGCGGTCGGCAGCACGACCACTTCGGCTCCACCGCTCGCTTCGAGCAACTGCACGTCGATCTCCCGGCAGCGGTCGGTCCACTCGCCCCCGCCGACCAGCGCCAGCGTGCCGCTCATGCCGCGGCCTTGAGCTGGGCCCGACCTTGCACCATTGACCCGGTGAACGGATCAAGCCGCGAGGTTTGGAACCGCTCCAGGTCAGTCACGGCGAACCCGGCGTCGCGCAGCGCCTTCGGGGTGTCGCGATCGAGATGGCAGCCCGCGGCAAGGTGGCGCCAGACCGGGGTGGCCACCCGCTGGATGGCCGCCCGCGCACCAACGCCCTTCACGTGTTCGATGAAGAGCAGTTGGCCGCCGGGACGCAGCAACGACCCGATCCGCTCCAGCGCCGCGGGGAGGTTGGGAACGGTGCACAGAACGAGCGTGCAGACCACCGTGTCGAACGACTGATCTTCCAACGGCGCGTCGTCGATGCCAGCCTCGTGCACCTCGATCGGCACCGTCGCCTGCCCAAGCCGGTCGAGCAGACGTCGACGCATGGCGCCGTCCGGCTCCAGGGCGACCACGCCCTCTACCTCGCGGTAATGGGGAAGGTTCAGACCGGTTCCGGCTCCGACGTCGAGGACCCGGCCAGAGGCTTCTGAAAGCAGACGTCGCCGACGGGTCTCCATGCCAGCCGCGTCCATCGCCTGGCTCAGGCGGTCATAGACAGCGGCGAAGATCGGGTGGTCGGCCATGGCCGCGCCAAGTTAGTGCCCCACCGGCCATTGGAGACCCGGGGTTACCGATCGGTAAGGTCAGCGACATGACGATCAAGCGCGTTGGCATTGTCGGCTCCGGCATCATGGGCTCGGGCATCGCGGAGTGCGCGGCCAAGAACGGCTACGAGGTGATACTCCGGTCCCGCCAGCAGGCATCGGCAGAAGCGATGGTGGCCGGGCTCGAGAAGTCGCTGGCCAAGCAGGTCGAGAAGGGTCGCCTCAGCGAGGAGGACCGCGACGCCACCCTGGCCCGGGTGACCGCGGTCTCCGACCTCAAGGAACTGGCGGACTGCGACCTCGTGCTGGAGTCGGTTGTCGAAGACATGGACGTCAAGCGAGCGCTGTTTGCCGAACTCGACGGCATCGTCAAGGACGGCGCCATCCTGGCGACCAACACCTCGACCCTCTCCGTCGTCGACATGGCCGCGGCCACCGAACGCCCCGACCGGGTCTGCGGCATCCATTTCTTCAATCCTGCACCGCTCATGAGCCTGGTTGAGGTCGTTCGCCCCATCACGGCCAGCGACGAAACCATCGCCGAAGCCAGAGCATTCGCTGAGGCGTGCGGCAAGGGTCCAGTTGAGGTAAAAGATCAGGCCGGCTTCATCGTCAACGCCTTGCTCTTCCCATACCTCAACAACGCTGTCCGCCTCCTCGAGAGCGGCGTCGCCACCGCGGATGACATCGATGCGGCGATGAAAGGCGGCTGCAACTTCCCGATGGGACCGCTGGCGCTTCTCGACCTCGTTGGTCTCGACACCAGCGTTGCCATCCTCGATGCGCTGTATGCCGAGTTCAAGGACCCCAACTACTCCGTCGTCCCTGTGCTTCGCAGGATGGTCGCCGCCGGCCAACTCGGCCGCAAGAGCGGACGCGGCTTCTACGACTACAGCCGCTGACGGCGGCCGCCATGTGGCGATGAAAGCCACGGCCAACGACAATGTGAGCACGGCCGACCGCGACCGTCCCTGGGTGATGCGCATCTACTCGGGCCACTCCTCGGCTCGGGCCTCGAACCAGCTCTATCGAACCAACCTGGCCAAAGGCCAAACAGGTCTGTCCATCGCCTTCGACCTACCGACCCAGATCGGGTACGACCCCGATTCTCCGGAAGCGGCCGGCGAAGTGGGCAAGGTCGGCGTGCCGGTCGCTCACATCGGCCACATGAGCGAGTTGCTCGATGGCATTCCCGTCGATCAGATCACCACGTCGATGACCATCAACGCGACTGCGGCGTGGCTACTCGGGCTTTACATCGCCAACGCAGAGAACCAGGGCGTTGATCCTTCTGTCCTCGGAGGCACGACGCAGAACGACATCGTCAAGGAGTACCTGTCGCGGGGCACCTACATCTTCCCGCCCGAGGCCAGTCGCAGACTGATCGTCGACACCATCGCCTACACGGTCAACCACGTTCCCCGTTGGAACCCGATCAACGTCTGCAGTTACCACCTGCAAGAGGCAGGCGCGACGCCGATGCAGGAGCTGGCCTACACCATGGCCACCGCGGTCGACGTCCTTGACGCCGTCCGCGATTCGGGACAGGTCAGCCCGGACGACTTCCCCAACGTGGTCGGCCGTATCTCCTTCTTTGTCAACGCCGGCATCCGCTTCGTGGAGGAGACCTGCAAGATGCGGGCCTTCACCTCGTGGTGGGATCGGATCTGCGAGGAGCGTTACGGCGTCGAAGATCCGAAGCTGCGGAGGTTCCGCTATGCAGTGCAGGTGAACTCGCTCGGGCTCACCGAGGCTCAGCCAGAGAACAACGTGCAGCGCATCGTCCTTGAGATGCTTGGGGTCACGCTGAGCAAGGACGCCAGGGCGCGGTCGATCCAGCTTCCGGCCTGGAACGAGGCGCTTGGCCTGCCCCGGCCGTGGGACCAGCAGTGGGCCCTCCGCATGCAGCAGGTGCTCGCCTTTGAGACCGACCTGCTCGAGTACGGCGACATCTTCGAGGGCTCGAAGGTGATCGAGACTCGCACCGCCGAGCTGCTGGCCGAGGCCGAGCCCGAGTTCGACGAAGTGCTCGCTTTGGGTGGGGCCTTCGCGGCAATCGACGAGCTCAAGGGTCGGCTTGTCCAAAGCCAGGCCGAACGCCGCCGGGCAATCGAGGCCGGCGACTTGGAGGTCGTCGGGGTCAACACGCTGACCGAGACCGAGCCGTCACCACTCGGTGGCGAAGAGAGCATCCTCAAGGTCGACCCGCGCGTCGCGGCCGAGCAACGTGAGGAGATCGAACAGTGGCGAGCGACCCGCGACCACGCGGCGGTTGCCGTCGCCATCGAGGAGCTGACTCGGGCCGCCAACGGCACCGACAACATCATGCCGGCGACGATCGAACTCGCCCACACCGGCGGCACGACGGGTGAGTGGGCGGCGGTACTGCGCGACGTCTTCGGTGAATACCGGGCGCCCACCGGCGTTGGTTCGGTCACGGGTGGTCGCCGCGACAGCCTGGCCGCCGTGCGAGACAAGCTGCAGGCAGCGATCGGCGGCCCGCCCCGGGTGCTGGTGGCCAAGCCTGGCCTCGACGGTCACTCCAACGGGGCCGAACAGGTAGCTGTCGCAGCCCGCGACGCTGGCTTCGAGGTGGTCTATCAAGGCATCCGATTGACCCCAGAGCAGATTGCGAACGCCGCTCGTGACGAAGACGTCGATGTGATCGGCATTTCGATCCTCTCCGGCAGCCACATGGAGCTCGTGCCGGAGATTCTTCGACTGCTCAGCGACGCAGGTGTCGACGCCCCGGTCATCGTCGGCGGCATCATCCCCGAGGAGGACCGCCCCAAGCTGACTGAGTTGGGAGTGGCCGCCGTCTACACGCCGAAGGACTTCGAGCTACCGCGCATCATGGCCGAAATGGCCGACCTGGCCCTTGCTTACCGGCACGGGAGCAAGTGACCACTTGAGATAGCGGCTCCGCGCGCCGATGAACGTTGACATGGATCGTCGCGCCCTGCCCGGACTCGTCACCGGACTACTCGGATGTGGGCTGG